>CAIJOE010000205.1 GCA_903822245.1 uncultured Actinomycetes bacterium | reverse complement strand
CAGTCCTTGTGATCGTTACTAAAGCCTCCGTAGATCACCTAGTTGCCTTCTATGCCTTAGGTGTCTTTACTGGCTTTACCTTGGTGGGCTTTGGCATGGCAAGGCGGGCCCTTAAAAATAAGGATGCAGGCTGGCGCTATCGATATGTAATTAACACTATTTCTGGTGTGGTCTCATTTGTAATTATCATTATTTTTGGAGTTGTTAAATTCACTGAAGGTGCTTGGGTAATTATTGTTATCACACCAATCTTGGTATTGGCTCTGCTTAGATTAAATCGGCAGTATCGCCGCGAGCAATCAGCCCTTCGAGTAAATGAAGATAAGTCACGCAAGACTTCAATCTCTCGCCATGACGTGAGTGTGTTGGTAGATAACGTTGACTTAGCAACTGTTGGTTCTATTCGTTACGCCAGATCACTAAATCCTCGCCATCTAACTGCCGTGCACTTTGTGATCGATGATAAGCACGCTGAAGAAATCAGTGAAGAGTGGGCAAAGAATAAAGCCTTGGCTGATGTGCCACTTGAATTAATTGACTGTCCTGACCGTCGGATTCCAAATGCCGCCGTTGATTATGCAATTCGTGCCACGGCTAGCGCCGATGTGGAGCTAACTTTGCTATTACCGCGTCGTTCCTATTCAAGATATCTGGGCAAGGTTTTGCACGATCAAACCGCTGAAGCAATTGCCGCGCCAATCTCACAACTTTCGCGAGTTGTTGCAACAATTATTCCGTTCGATGTTGAGAAAATTTTGGCAACATCTCTAGTAACACCAATCAATGATGTGCTCACTTCTGCGGCAGTTAAGAAGCCAGTTGAAAAGCAGCCACCAGTAATTCAAGCTGGTCCAATCTCACACTATGACGAAAATATTTTGCCAATTGGAAGTGCTACTTGGCGAAAGCGGGCCCATGTTCGTGGCCAAGTAACTTCTATTAGAACTGCTCCTTCCGGTGGGGCGCCGCGGGTTGATGTTGAAGTTTGGGATACCACTGGTGGCATCACACTTCAATTCCTAGGACGCCGGGAAATAGCTGGCTTAGATGTTGGTTCAACTATCTGTGCGGAAGGAATGGTTGGAGAAGATTCTGGTTCACTTACTATTCTAAATCCTTCATATGAGATCGTTATTTAATTTAAATGCCGCTAGCTTTTAAAACTTTTGCCATAACAGATATAGGTCTGCAGCGCGAAGGCAATGAAGATGCGGCCCTAATTTCCACCAAGTTAATTGCAGTAGCCGATGGTATGGGTGGACATGCTGGTGGTGAAGTTGCTTCTAGTCTTGCGATCCACACCTTGGCAAAACTTGAACCGACCTTGCGCGATACGGGACTAGATGAAGAAGCGCGCGGGGATTTATTTATAAATGTTTCTTTTGAAGTAGATAACCAAATCTCAGCAAAATCCAAGGTAGATCAGGCACTTTCAGGCATGGGAACTACCCTCACAGCCCTGCATTTAAATGACAGCGGCCTGGAGTTATTACATATTGGAGATTCACGTTGTTATGTTTTTTCATCCGGCAAACTCTTGCAATTAAGTACTGACCACACCGTGATGCAAGAACTACTTGATCAAGGTCGACTTTCCCCTGAAGAAGTGCATAACCACCCACAGCGCTCTCTTTTAACACAAGCACTTATGGGAGATTCTGGAATTGACCCAGAAGTCATGCTTTATCCGGCAAAACTTGGTGATCAATTTTTACTCTGTAGTGATGGTCTTAGCGCAGTTCTCTCTGATTTAGAGATTGCAAACGCTATTGCAAACTTTGATGGGCAGGATTTATTAGACAAGTTAGTTGCAGAAGTTAAAGCAAAAGGTGCGCCGGATAACATCACTATTCTTTGGGCCGAAATTGTCGATGTGGCAGTAACTGGAAAACTTGAATTGATCGGGGCCGCAAGTGAATAAAGTATTTGGCTCTCGCTATCAAATCGGAGAAATGATTGGCACCGGCGGGATGGCCGATGTTTATATTGGTGAAGATACTCGTCTATCTAGAAAAGTTGCGGTCAAAGTATTACGCCAAGATTTAGCAAAAGATCCATCATTTCTCTCCCGCTTTAAGAAAGAAGCACTGGCTGCTGCTGGGCTAAATCACCCAGGAATTGTTGCGGTCTATGACTCAGGTGAAGAGGGGACTAATTCATACATCGTTAT
>CAIJOE010000204.1 GCA_903822245.1 uncultured Actinomycetes bacterium | reverse complement strand
AGAGGAACGTAGACCGTGTTAACCGAATGCTTTGTAGCAAAAGCTAAATCGATTTGGCCCCAACCTTCATCACCATAATTTGAAACTGGATACGGCTTACCTGCATCATCAAATACTTGTGGTGTATCGCCATTCCACATGGAAGTAAGTGGAATTCCTTGTTCAAGGGCGGCAACTAGCGCGAAAGGTTTAAAAGTTGAACCGCCTAGTGCGATGGATTGCGTTGCATCACTGAGTTGGCGAACTAAATAATCACGGCCACCATATAAAGCCACAATCTCGCCAGTTCCGGGGCGAATTGCAACTAAACCAATATGTAGATCAGCTGGTGCATTTGCTGGCGCCTCTTTATTAACTGCATCAACTGCGGCCTGTTGGGCTTGTTGGACAATCGTCGTCTTTACCACCAAACCGCCAACCATAATTTGATCTTCGGTAAAGCCAAATTTAATTAACTCTTTGCGCACCGATTCGATTATGTACCCTTTGGGGCCGCTTAGAGTTCCGGAAGTTGCGCGCGGAATAATGTAAGGAACTTTGAGTTTGGCCGCCTCTTTCTTAGTTAGCCAACCTTTCTGCACCATTCCCTGCACAACATAGGCAAACCGATTCTTTAGTCTAAGCGCATTTGCTTTCCCATATGAGGGATCATAAAAACCAGGTGAGCGCAGAACTGAAGCAAGAACTATCGATTGCGATAGTGAGAGTTGATCAACGGTTCGATTGAAGTATTGCTGGGAAGCTGTTTGCACACCGTAAGAGCCACGACCGAAATAGATAGTGTTTAGATAATTTTTAAATATGTCATCCTTGGAAAGTTGGTTCTCAAGTTTGATTGATATAACCAACTCTTTAATTTTACGTTGAATAGTTCGTTCCGAAGTTAAAAATGCGGTTTTGGCATATTGCTGAGTAATCGTAGAGCCACCTTGAAGTGAACCGCCGAGTAGATTATTTTTCAGCGCACGTAAAATTCCAATTGGGCTAAAGGCTTTATTGGTATAAAAATCGCGATCTTCAGCTGCCATTACCGCTTCGCGAAGACGCAATGGAATTTTTGCCAGCGAGACAATGGTGCGATTCTGCGCGCCAAGGCGACCAATTTCTTCACCGTTGGCATATTGGATAATTGTGGATTGACTATTTACAAAGGCATTTGGATCAGGAATTGAAACTGTGAAGTAGGCGATTGCAAATAAGGTTGACCCGGCAACGAATCCAAATCCGCCGAGGAAGATTGCTGCCCTGATTAGTACTCGTTTAGAGGGCATAAATCGCATGGTTTAAGGCTACCCGTTAAGACCAGTCACTATCTTCAAGCGTTCGGGTGTATCGGGGTGGTTTGCGCTCTAACCCATCACCTAAGAGAAAGGAGACGCATAAATGGTTCCAGGAACAATCGCGGCACACTTCGACGATGTAAACCCGAAACTCGCCATACTCTTTCTCCATCTGCCGTATCTCGTCAGCGGTCTTAATGCGCCCTGAGTACTGTCCGAGTTGATCGCCGAAGGTGTACATCAATTCAACCATCGAGGTGTGTTTGCAAACCGGACAAGGACGAGTCGTCTTAATTCCATGAAATTTGGCTGCGCGCATTAAATATGGATCAGCATCGCAAGCATTGACCGTACCGCGAAAGAGCGCCATCAGAGTGGCGCGCTTATCAAGTGAATAATCGATGTACGAGCGTTGCGATTTCATTAAAGGTAAGAATAAACCGTCTTAAGTAACTACGCTTGCCAATATGAACTTCTGGCAACTGCTGCAGCACCCGCGCCTCTCGCGATTGCTGATAGTTCGCTGGATCGGGCAAGCAACTGATGGGATTTTCCAGGGAGCTTTGGCCACCTTTGTACTTTTCTCACCTGAGCGGCAAGCTAACGCGCTAAGCGCAGCACTCGCTTTTGCCGTTGTATTACTTCCATATTCACTGATCGGGCCATTTGTTGGCACGGTATTAGATCGTGTCTCTCGGCAGAGAGCGCTGGTTATTTCAAATTCTGCTCGAGCAATTGACCTACTGCTAATTTCGCTTCTGGTTTTTACCGGTCACACAGGTATCGAATTAACACTCTTGGTTTTAATCGCCTTTGGAATTAACCGTTTGATCTTGGCAGGAACCTCGGCCGGATTACCACTCCTGATTGACCAACCAAATTTAATTTCAGCTAACGCTATGGCAGTTACCGGTGGTTCGGTCTTCTTGGTTTTAGGTGGCGGCCTAGGCATCGGGCTACGGAAGGTATTTAACTCATTTGCTTCCGCCGACCATGTAGATGCTTATTTAATAGTCGCAGCTGGTTTCGGCTATCTACTTGCTTCAGTACTAGCAATGCGGTTACAGAAAGCTGAGATTGGCCCGTTAGCGCATGAACATAAACCAGCATCACTCTCTCAAGGTTTTCTTGAAATTCGGGAGGGTTGGAAATTTTTAGAGTTTCATGGCGATGCAATGCGTGGAATCGTAGCCAACGGGCTGCAACGTGGGGGACTTACCGCGCTAACTCTGGTCGGCTTGATGTTAGAGCGAAACACTTTTCATGACCCAGCTAAACCAGAGGCAGGTTTATCGGGCCTGGCTTTTGCATTCGCGATCGCAGGTGTTGGAATAGTTATCGGTGCACTAATTGCGCCGATCGGAGTTAATAAATATGGTCGTCATAACTGGATGAGGGCGATGATGTACCTAAGTGTTCTTGGACCAGTGCCTTTATTGATTAAAACAAGTGAGATAACTTTATTCTTAGCTGCTTTTCTTACTAGTCTTTTTGGTCAAAGTTTTAAAGTTACCAATGATGCACTAGTACAATCCAAGATTGATGACTACTACCGTGGCCGAGTTTTCGCGGTATACGATGTTTTGGTCAATGGCGCGATCGTAGGTGGTGGCGTAATTGCAGCACTGCTGCTCTCTGATTCCGGAATAGGTTGGCAAGTTCCGACTTTAGTTTCAGCGATCTATTTAATTACCGCGCTTCGTTTATTGCGCCGCGGAAAATTTCTGCCACCAAGCTAGTAACTCTTTAGTTGCTTCTTCTTCGCCTAGCGGGCCGCGCTCCAACCGTAGCTCGAGTAAGAAGTCGAGCGCTTTACCAACTGTGGCAGATGGTTTTAAATTAAGTAAAGCCATTACCGCAGCACCATCTAAATCTGGGCGAATTTTATCTAGCTCTTCAGCTTCCATTAATCGAGCTATGCGCTCTTCTAAAGATTCATATGCTTTCGCCAATCGCTCAGCTTTTCGCACATTGCGTGTTGTGCAATCGGCCCGCGTTAATACATGTAGATGAACCAGCAAATCACCGGCATCGCGAACATATCGGCGCACTGCAGAGTCAGTCCATTCGCCATCGCCATACCCATGAAAGCGCAGATGTAGCGCTGTTAAGGTCTCGACGGATTCGACCACATCAGTTGAAAAGCGCATCTTCTTCAATCGTTCGCGCGCCATACGAGCGCCTACAACTTCATGGTGGTGAAAGGAAACTCCGCCGCCATCAATAAGTGCGCGGGTTTTAGGTTTTCCAATATCGTGAAGTAAAGCCGCTAGTCGAATTACTAAGCTAGATCCACCTAATCGTTCTTCCTGTGCGATTGCTTGTTCAAGAACAGTGATTGAATGTTCGTAGACATCTTTATGGTGATGATGTTCATCGATCTCCAATTTAAGTTTTGGAATCTCAGGAATTACTAAAGCTGCTAACCCGGTTTCAACCATGATCGAAATTCCGCGACGAGGATTCTTTGACATTAATAATTTAGTAAATTCATCACGTACACGTTCTGCTGAAACTATTGAGATCCGATCAGCCATATCTTTCATAGCAGTTAAGGTTGCTTCTTCTATTTCAAAATTAAGTTGGCTAGCAAAGCGAGCTGCTCGCATCATTCTTAGTGGGTCATCTGAGAAAGATTGTTCGGGGGTAACCGGTGTGCGTAAAATTTCTCTGGCTAAATCAGCTAAGCCATTAAAGGGGTCGATAAATTCAGGCGCTGGGGTCGTTAGTTCGAGCGCCATACAGTTAATCGTGAAGTCACGGCGGGATAGGT
>CAIJOE010000203.1 GCA_903822245.1 uncultured Actinomycetes bacterium | reverse complement strand
GCTGCTGCTGGCTACCAAGTTGCTACAAGTGGCGCGGCAGAGCGCCAGGGCATAGTTCACAGACTAGATGTTGGCACAACTGGTCTTATGGTCATTGCAAAGAACGAGGACTCATATAGTCATTTGAAACAACAATTTAGAGATCGCACCGTGACAAAGGTTTATCATGCTTTAGTCCAGGGCCATATGGATCCCTCTGAAGGAACAATAGATGCACCTATCGATCGTCATCCAAAAGAAGATTATCGATTTGCAGTTGTCTCAGATGGTAAACCAAGCATTACTCATTACAAGGCGTTGGAATTCTTCCCTTCAGTTTCTTTGTTGCAAATTGAATTGGAAACAGGCCGAACTCACCAAATTCGAGTTCATTTCTCGGCTTTGCGTCACCCGTTGGTTGGCGACTTGACCTATGGCGCGGATCATACGATTGCCGATCGACTTCAAATCTCTAGACCTTGGCTTCATGCCCGAGAGTTGAAATTTACACATCCTGGTACCGGGGCGCAGGTTGAATTCTTCTCGGAGTATCCAGAGGATCTGACACGCTCGCTTGAGATTCTTTCCCATGCCCAACAGTCGAATTAGTCAGTAGTAATCTCGTCTAAATGTCAGCAGAACCAGGCTTCGTCCACCTACATGTCCATACTGAGTACTCCATGCTCGATGGTGCTGCTCGTGTTGATGAATTGGTTGCACAAGTAGCAAAAGAAGAGATGCCTGCAATTGCAATAACAGATCATGGAAATGTTTTCGGAGCATACGATTTCAATAAAAAGGCACGCATAGCTGGCGTGAAACCAATCATTGGAATTGAAGCATATGTAGCTCCTGAATCAAGATTTAATAAACAAAGAGTTAAATGGGCTGACGGCGGCGAAGATGATGTCTCCGGTGGTGGTGCTTATACGCACATGACAATCTTGGCGGAAAATAACGTCGGACTTTCAAATCTCTTCCGCTTATCTTCACTAGCTTCTCTTGAGGGTTATTACTACAAGCCACGTATGGATCGAGAGTTACTTTCTAAATATTCTTCTGGGTTGATAGCGACAACTGGATGTCCAGGTGGTGAAATCCAAACCAGACTACGGATGGGCGGATATCGCGAGGCAATGTCGGCGGCCTCCGAGCTTCGTGACATTTTTGGCAAAGAAAACTTTTTCCTTGAGGTTATGGACCATGGGATTGAAATCGAATCACGAGTGAAGGCGGATTTACTCAAGTTAGGCAAAGAATTGGGATTACCACTACTGGCGACAAATGACCTCCACTACACAAAGCACGAAGATGCACCTGCTCATGAAGCACTGCTTTGCGTCCAATCGGGTTCAACACTTGCCGATCCAAAGCGATTTAAGTTTGATAATGATGAATTTTATTTAAAGAGTGCCAGAGAAATGCGAGAAATATTTAAAGATATACCAGAAGCATGCGATAACACATTACTTATAGCTGAGCGCTGTGAGATAACTATGCTGGAAAATGAAAACTTGTTGCCCGAATACACAGTTCCAAAGGGAGAAACTGAGGATTCTTGGTTGCGCAAGGAAGCAAACCGTGGATTGCAAACTGTTATGGCAGGTGATGTCCCCGAAAACTATCAAACTCGCTTGGATTATGAATTAGACGTAATGATAAAAATGGGGTTTCCTGGCTACTTCCTTGTAGTTGCTGACCTGTGTTCTCATGCTAGAGAAGTAGGAATTCGAGTTGGTCCTGGTAGAGGATCTGCCGCTGGCTCTTTGGTTTCTTATGTTTTAGGAATAACGGCCCTAGACCCGATTCGTCATGGACTTTTGTTCGAGCGTTTTCTAAATCCAGAGCGTATTTCTATGCCAGATATCGATCTGGACTTTGATGAGCGTAGGCGATCGGAAATGATTGCTTACGCAACGGCAAAATATGGCGAAGATCGTGTTGCGCAAATTATCACCTACGGAACTATCAAATCAAAGCAAGCGATAAAGGATTCGACCCGAGTACTTGGCTACCCATATGCAAGTGGCGATAAATTAACTAAGGCACTCCCACCATCTGTTATGGGTAAAGATATTTCACTAAGTGGCGTATTTAACCCAGAAGATGATCGCTATGGCGAAGCCGGAGAGTTTCGTGCACTTTACGACTCTGATCCAGATTCAAAACGCATTGTTGATACTGCCAGAGGTCTTGAAGGATTAAAGCGCCAATGGGGCGTGCACGCAGCAGGTGTAATTCTTAGTAAGTTGCCACTTTTAGATGTAATTCCAATTCATCGCCGTGATGCAGATGGAGCGATCATCACTCAATTTGATATGGGAGCTTGCGAATCCATCGGTCTACTAAAAATGGATTTCTTGGGACTTAGAAACCTCTCAGTATTAGATGATGCACTTTTGAATATTAAAGCGAACAAGGGCGTTGATATTGATCTTTCTACCCTTGAGTTAAATGATCCAAAGACATTTGAGTTACTTGGTCGGGGAGAAACCCTTGGCGTATTCCAGCTTGATGGCGGGCCAATGAGAGCTTTGCTTCGCCAAATGAATCCAGACTCATTTGAGGACATATCTGCCGTTATCGCACTTTATCGACCAGGCCCAATGGGCGTGAATGCGCACAACGATTATGCCGATCGAAAGAATAAGCGCCAAGAAGTTACATCGAT
>CAIJOE010000202.1 GCA_903822245.1 uncultured Actinomycetes bacterium | reverse complement strand
CCAAAGCCCAGAATATAAGGAATCAGTACTCCCTAAATCTGTAAAAGCTCGTGTTTCAGTTGAGGCTGGAGTGGGTTCTGGCTGGCGCTCACTTGTCGGAGATTGTGGCGAGATTGTTTCACTCGACCATTTTGGCGCTTCTGCCTCTGCCGCGGAGTTATTCAAGGAATATGGCTTTACACCTGAGAATGTTGCCTTGGCTGCCAAGCGGAGTATCGCAAACACAAAATGATCAAACTATCCGGACCAGCTCTATCAAAATATGATCCAGTATCAGAAATTGCATTGGATTTAAACCAGAGTGTAAAGCGACTTGCAAACAAAGATTCTGATCTTTGGGGACCAAACACAGAAGCTGCGACAAGACTTAATTGGATCGATTTGCCAATCTCTTCAAGAGATTTACTCCCCCAACTTGATGCACTAAGCGCGTGGGCAAGAGCAAATGATTTAGATCAAATCGTCTTATGTGGAATGGGTGGATCATCTCTGGCACCTGAAGTAATAGCAAAATCATTTAAGAAAAAGTTGATAGTTCTAGATTCAACCGACCCCCAGCAAATTAAAGATGGCACGCCGACGCAGTTAAACAAAACCCTTGTCGTTGTTGGGTCTAAATCTGGATCGACGATTGAGACTGCCTCTCAGCGTGCATATTTCACTGAGTTATTCATAGAAGCAAATTTAGATCCCAAAAATCACATAGTGATTATTACCGACCCTGGCTCTCCGTTAGATCAGCAGGCAAAAAGTGAAGGTTATAGAACGGTCAACGCCGATCCAAATGTTGGTGGACGCTATAGCGCCCTAAGTGCATTCGGACTTACCCCAGCTGCGTTGATGGGAATTGATGCATCGACTTTGATTGATGATGCTGCTGGAACAGTTGGCGAATTCACCTTGCCAAATTCCACGGTAGTACAAGTAGCAACTTTGATCATGCAGGAAAGT
The DNA here is from genome assembly GCA_903822245.1 of uncultured Actinomycetes bacterium. Taxonomy (GTDB): domain Bacteria; phylum Actinomycetota; class Actinomycetes; order Nanopelagicales; family Nanopelagicaceae; genus AAA044-D11. The sequence continues at coordinate 13,514 of CAIJOE010000202.1, read as the reverse complement.
GATCAATGCATAGCCTTCTTTGATTCGAACTCAAATGTTCCAGGGCTGGCTGATTGGATTGAACAGTTAATTGCTGAATCAACGGGTAAGAATGAGAAGGGTCGACTACCCATAGTTTTAGAGGATGAACAATCTGAAGTAGCTGGACCGGCCCTGAGAATCGGTTTTGCACTTTCATCGGCCGAACTCGTGGTTACGGGAACTTTGGGTGAACATTTTATTTTTTGGGAGTATGTGACGGCGTTACTTGGTAGGTCACTCAAGGTTGATCCTTTCGACCAACCAAATGTCACCGAGGCAAAAGACCGAACTAATGAGTTACTAAAGCTATGGGGAAATTTACCCATTCCACAACTAACACCTCAATTTGCAGATGAGGAATTGGAAATTTTTTCAACGTTTGAAGGTGATAGCGCCGAGCAATTGCTCTTAAAGTTTTTGGAGCCAGAATCTAAATATATTGCAGTCATGGCCTACTTAAATAGATCACAAGATCAAGAAATTGCGCGAGTTAGGGCCATTTTAGCTGAAAAGACTAAGCGAGCAGTGAGCTTTGGTTGGGGTCCTAGATTTCTCCACTCAACTGGACAGTTTCATAAAGGTGGCCAACCTAACGGTCAATTTATTCAAATTACCGGAGATAGCAAATTTGATATCGCCATACCAAAGAAGAACATTTCATTTCAAAAACTCATAATGGCACAGGCTCTTGGTGATGGACAGGCTTTAGAGTCTAGAAATTTCCCATTATTACGGATTCATTTGAAAAACCGCGAACTGGGAATTACAAAGTTATTAGCGTTATTGAAAAAGATTTAGTCTTCGCCACGAAGGCGAGCAAGAGCATCTTCTAGAATTTTCTTAGATTCTGACTCCGTGCGCCGCTCTTTCACATATGCCAAGTGAGTCTTGTATGGTTCATTCTTCACTGGCATAGGTGGCTTGTCTTTGTTAAGACCTGCTGGATAACCGCAGCGAGGACAATCCCACTCTGCCGGAATCACAACACCCTCTTCTTGGGCAAATGATGGTTTTGTTTCATGACCATTAGCGCACCAATATGAGACGCGAAAACGTGCAATTGCATCGCCGCGCTCTGCCTCGCCCATTGGACCAGCACCGACACGACTTCCACGAATTGCACTACCCATTTGGACTCCTTTTAACTAAAACTACGGTATTTGAAAAACTGACTACTTCTTTAAAACTAAACTAAGTGCAATTACTCCAGCAAACCAAAGGCCGCCAACAACAATTGTGATTCGATCTAGGTTGCGCTCAACGACCGAACTTCCACCGTATGAAGATGACACTCCTCCGCCGAAAAGGTCTGAAAGACCACTTCCCTTGCCCTTATGCAATAGGACAAGAATTACCATCAAGACGCTAGTAAGGACTAGCAACAGTGAAAGTGCGAGGACCACGTGTTTCTCCAGTTTCTTTTCAGTTAGCTTTAAATCGGCTAGCAGAGGGTAAGGATACCCGTTTTTAGATCTTAACTCAGGCCGTAACTGAGCGGTGGAACTTGGCGATTCTGGCAAATTCCTCGGGATCAAGGCTTGCCCCACCCACAAGAACCCCATCTACATCTTCTTGGGCCATGATTTCAACAATATTGGCTGACTTCACACTGCCACCATAAAGAATCTTTGCTGCTGCCGCTATTTCATCGGAACCGATTTTCGCCAATTCAATACGTATCGCTTGGCAAACTTCTTGAGCATCTTGAGTCGAGGCAGTCTTACCAGTCCCAATTGCCCAGACAGGTTCGTATGCAAAAACAATCTTCTTCAAATCTGGCTTATGGAATCCAGAAAGTCCTGCTCTTACTTGATTCAAAACATACTCCACATGCTTGCCTGATTCACGAATCTCGAGCTCTTCACCTATGCACAAGATGGGAATCAACTCATTGGCTAGGGCTGCCTTTATCTTTCGATTTAATAGCACATCATCTTCTTTGTGGATGGCGCGACGTTCAGAGTGTCCAACTAGCACATAAGAACATCCCAATTTATTAAGCATCAATCCAGAGATATCTCCAGTAAATGCTCCACTTACATCAGGTGAGAGATCTTGTGCGCCGTAGACCAGGCGAAGACGATCTCCGTCGATCAAAGTTTGGACCGAACGAATATCGGTAAATGGTGGAATAACTAAAACGTCTACAGCGTCGTAATCTTTATCATCCAATGAATATGAGAGCTTTTGGGTTACTGCAATCGCCTCAAGGTGATTGAGGTTCATCTTCCAGTTACCTGCTATAAGTGGCTTTCGCATCTCTCTCCTTTTTAGATCTTTAGCTATTAAATAAATTTAAGCAAGTGCGATAATGCCGGGCAATTCTTTACCTTCGAGGTACTCCAGTGAGGCACCGCCGCCAGTTGAAATATAACCAAATTCTTCATCCTTAAAGCCCAACTTGCGAACCGCTGCAGCTGAATCTCCCCCTCCAACAACTGAAATACCGGACACAGTAGTTAGTGACTTTGCCACAACTTTAGTTCCATTGGCAAAATTTGGAAATTCAAATACACCCATAGGGCCATTCCAAAAGACAGTCTTGCATTGACTAATTGCTTCCGCAAATGAAGCGGCGGTATCGGGACCGATATCTAATCCCATCTGATCTGCAGGAATTGAATCCGCCGAAACAATAGTTGGAGTTGAATCGGCTGAAAATTCTTTAGCTACGACTATATCTGTCGGAAGTAAAATCTTTACACCAAGCTGTTCAGCCCTAGCCAGAAGTTCATTCACGGTAGGAATTAAATCGGTTTCCACTAAAGACTTACCGATTTCCTTACCTTGCGCGGCTAGGAATGTGAACAGCATGCCGCCACCAATTGCTAGAACATTTACCTTGTCTAACAGGTTAGAGATAACTCCAATTTTGTCAGAAACTTTGGCGCCCCCTAATACAACCCCATATGGTCGTTCTGGAGCTTGAGTTAGTTTCTTTAACACTTCGATCTCAGCAGCGACTAAGTATCCTGCTGCGTGAGGCAATAACTTAGCGACGTCATAAACAGATGCATGCTTTCGATGAACCGCCCCGAAGCCATCACTAATAAAAACATCGGCGTAGCTTGCCAATTCTTTAGCCAGCACCAAACGTTCTGCTTCATCTTTGCTAGTTTCGGCAACTTCATATCTAATATTTTCCAGAAGTACTACTTGCCCACCTTGGATCGCTTTAGCACTTTGGCTACCGACGATTTCAGAGGAGAAAGCAACTTCTGTTCCCAAAAGTTCTGCAAGACGAATTGAAATAGGAGCAAGTGAAAGCTCTGGCTTGCGCTCTCCTTTTGGCCGGCCCAAGTGGGCGGTAACTACAACCGCCGCACCTTGTGCCAATAAATACTTAATCGTTGGTAGTGAAGCACGAATCCGACCGTCATCAGTAATTACTCCATCTTTCAATGGAACATTTAGATCACAGCGTAGAAGTACTCTCTTGCCACGCAGATCAATACTCTCAAGTGTTGCTAGAGCAGGGATCGACATTAAAGCTTCTTACCCACATATCCGACTAGGTCTACTAGGCGATTTGAGTAACCCCACTCGTTGTCATACCAACCAACCACCTTTACGGTAGAACCGATTGCCTTGGTTAAACCAGAGTCGAAGATACAAGAACTTGGATCGGTAACAATATCTGCCGAAACAATTTGATCTTCAGTGTATGAAAGGTAACCCTTAAGTGAACCTTCTGCGGCCTTCTTCATCGCTGCATTGATTTGAGCAGCACTTACTTCCTTACTAAGTTCAACCGTGAGATCTGTGGCTGAACCAGTTGGGACTGGCACACGAAGTGCGAATCCATCTAACTTGCCCTTAAGTTGAGGTAAAACCAGGCTGATTGCTTTTGCAGCACCAGTTGATGAAGGAATAATAGAGACTGCGGCTGCGCGGGCGCGTCGTAGATCCTTATGAGGTTGATCGAGAATTGATTGATCATTTGTGTAGGCATGAATTGTGGTCATCAGCCCACGAACAATTCCGAACTCCTCGTCCAAAACCTTTGCCATTGGAGCTAGGCAGTTTGTTGTGCATGATGCATTTGAAATCACATGGTGATTAGCAGCGTCGTAGGTTTCATGATTAACGCCCATAACGATTGTTACATCTTCATCAGTGGCAGGAGCTGAAATGATTACCTTTTTAGCACCGGCAGCTATGTGCTTCTTTGCATCTGCCGCCTTTGTGAAGAAACCTGTTGATTCAATAACAATGTCAGCTTTTACTTCGCCCCAAGGCAAGTTAGCTGGATCTCTTTCGGAGAAAACACGAATTGTCTTACCGTTAACAGTAATTGAGTCATCTGTAAATGTGACCGGTAAACCTAAACGGCCCAAAATTGAGTCATACTTCAAAAGGTGAGCCAAAGTTGCGTTATCAGTTAGATCGTTAATGCCAACGATCTCAATATCGGCACCTGAAGTTAGAGCTGCACGAAAGAAGTTACGACCAATTCGACCAAAACCATTAATTCCAACACGTACCACGGTAAACCTCACTTAAAAGAAGAATTTTAAAAGTAGATGATTGCCTTAAAACGGGCAAAACCACATCCGACCACATCGTTGTGATGTCCTTACCCTATCAGTCGCAGGTGGTGCCTAAATCGCCTCCTACGCGCCAGTAAGGGTTATTCCGCTAACAAATCTGGACTTAAGCCAGCCTCTGTATCGGGGATTCCTAAGTCATGGGCTCTCTTATCAGCCATTGCTAGTAGACGACGGATACGTCCAGCAATTGCATCTTTAGTCATCGGAGGTGTTGCAAGAGAACCTAACTCTTCCAAACTTGCCTGGCCATGATTAATGCGAAGTTCACCGGCTTCCTTCAAATGCTCTGGAATTTCTTCTCCTAATATTTCCATCGCTCGAGCGACTCTAGCTGAAGCTGCAACTGCTGCTCTTGCTGAACGTCGAAGATTTGCATCATCAAAATTTGCTAAACGATTTGCTGTCGCTCTAACTTCTCGACGCATTCTGCGTTCTTCCCAAGCCAAAACGCTTTCATGGGCACCAAGCCTGGTTAGTAGAGCTCCGATGGCATCTCCATCACGTAATACCACCCGATCAACATTGCGCACTTCGCGAGCCTTAGCCGTAATGCCCAACCTTCTCGCCGCTCCAACTAGTGCTAACGCAGCCTCAGGTCCTGGACAAGTTATTTCCAATGCGGATGATCTCCCAGGCTCGGTCAATGAACCATGAGCTAGGAATGCACCACGCCATGCCGCCTCAGCATCACAAATTCCGGCAGAAACAACTTGCGGCGGTAAGCCTCGAATTGGGCGAGAGTTTGCATCAATTAATCCAGTTTGCCGCGCCAACGCATCCCCGTCAGAAGTAACGCGAACTACATAACGACTTCCCTTGCGAATTCCACTTGGTGAAAGAACTGCTAACTCACTGTCGTGGCCAAATACTTCTGAAATATCTTTTCTTAGCCGACGTGCACTTTGGGCTGTATCAAGTTCGACTTCGATGGCAATTTTGCCTGCAGTTATGTGCAGTCCCCCAGCAAATCTGAGCAGGGCTGATACCTCGGCCTTACGGCAGCAAGGTTTGGTGACTGATAGACGACTTAATTCGTCTTTTACTGATGCAGTCATAGCCATGTCGGTATTTAAGCAGGGTTCAAGCAAAAATGTGCGCGAAAAAAGAACTCATTTTCCTCACATCGTGCCTATTTGCTCCCAAATTGGAAGAAAGGTCCACAATTACCAACTCTGCACCACATTTATTGAGCAATTTCTCGAGTGCAGCCTTTTCTGGGCCTGTTTGGATAACTGATGGGTCAGCCAAGGCGATATCAATTTTTAAATCAGGTTGATGAGCTAGAAGAAACTCAAGGTGCTCACGCGGACTAGTTCCGGCAAGCTCTCCATGTATTTTCTCTTCTGGCATATTGAATATAAGTACTTTTTTTGCTCGACTTTTTGCAATTGCCTTTGCCTGCTCCTTGAGTAGAAAATGTGGCATAACGCTAGAAAACCAGGAACCAGGTCCGATAGTGATCCAATTAGCCTGAGCAATGGCTTCAAGTGCTTGTGGTGTTGCCAAAGGATTATCTGGAATTAGCTTTAGAGACTTAATTTTTCCTTTTGCTGTTGCAACTTGAATCTGACCTCGAACAATTTCTTCAGAACCTCCTCCGAAGAAGGTACCTTCAATATCCAATGGAGTGAGTGCCATTGGAAGCACGCGCCCAACAATGCGCAAAAGTTCGCCCACCTTAGCAACTCCTGCAACTGGATCGCCATCGCGATCCCACAACGCAGTTAGAAGTAGGTTTCCAAGGGCGTGCCCGCGCATTTCACCGGTACTAGTAAATCTATATTGCAAGATCTCAGCCCAATTACGTCCCCACTCATCATCACTACATAATGCCGCTAACGCCATTCGTAAATCCCCTGGGGGTAATGAGTTGAATTCCTCACGAAGGCGTCCACTAGAGCCACCGTTATCTGCCACTGTGACAATTGCGGTGATTTCTGGAGTGGTAGATCGCAAAGCCGACAAAGTTGCAGCTAAACCGTGACCACCACCAAGGGCAACAACTTTTATTGGCATCTAAATTTCGCGGCCAAGATCTCTGTGAATCGCATGAGCAGAAATTGACTTCCCACTCGGATGCTTTGCACCATTTAGTCTGCTAGAAATTTCTTCAGCAATTGCAACTGAACGATGTTTTCCTCCGGTACAACCAACGGCCAAAGTGAGATATTTTCGTCCTTCATGGATAAACCCGGTAGCAATTGTTTCAAAAAGTGCCTCATATTTATTTAAAAACTCTCTAACATTTTCAGTTCCTAAAACATTATTTTTGACTGCCAAGTCCAATCCAGTAAGTGGTCGCAATTCTGGAATCCAGTGCGGATTGGCTATAAACCGGCAATCCATAACTAAATCTGCATCAACTGGGATTCCATACTTATATCCAAAGGAGAGGACATTAACTCTTAGATCAGCTTCGTCTCCCTCATCAAATATATCTGCGACCTTCTTATCAAGTTGGTGAATATTGAGAGAAGAAGAATCAATAACAACATCTGCTACTGAACGTACTTCTTGCAATCTTTCGCGTTCTCTTGTTATTCCATCCAATATTCGGTCATTTCCTTGAAGTGGATGTGGGCGCCTTGTAGATTCAAATCTACGGACAAGTACATCGTCTGCAGCATCGACAAATAGGACTCTACGCGCAATTCCGATTTCCCCAAGTTCTGCAAGAGCTCGGGTCAAATCATCAAAGAATTGTCTACCCCTAACATCAATTACAACTGCCATTGAAGTTGCACTTTTTGCTGCCAACTCACAAAGAGTTGAAAGCATCGATGGTGGCAAATTATCTACAACATACCAACCTAAGTCTTCTAAAGAGTGAGCAACTGTGGATCGGCCCGCACCGCTCATTCCAGTGATTACTACGACCTCGTTGGATTTCATGGCCCTATCCTCTCAGGATATTTCCCCAGTTTCCATATTAACGCTGTATCCATTAATACTTTGGCTCTCAATCGACTCATGAATCAATCTTGCTGTCTTCTCTCCGATACCCGGGATCGCACCAATATCCTCAATGGATGCTTTCTTAAGTGAGGCGATAGATCCGAATTTCGAAAGAAGCGCAGCTCTTCGTGATTCACCGAGTTGTGTAATGTCATCGAGGAATGACTCGAGCATCATTGCTGATCGTTTGCTTCTGTGGAAAGTAATAGCAAATCTATGTGCTTCGTCACGAATTCTTTGAAGCAGGTAAAGTCCCTCGCTGTGCCGCGGAAATATGACAGGCTCTTTATTGTCCGGTAGCCAAACTTCTTCAAGCCTCTTAGCTAAACCACAAAGTGCAATATCTGAGATTCCCAGTTCGGCTAAAGCCCGCGCAGCTGCAGCCACTTGCGGGGCGCCACCATCCACAACTATAAGTTGTGGTGGATAAGCGAATTTGGATCTAGCTCCCCCGGCAACTAAAACCTCTTCATGATCAACTTCTCGCTCTGCTAAGTATCGTTTCAGGCGCCTAGTCAAAACATGATGCATTGCCCTCGTATCATCAAAGCCGGCTTCATCGGCAATCGCGAAGCGACGATAATCCGATTTCTTAATCTGCCCATCTTCAAACACAACCATCGAAGCAACCATGTTAGTTCCTTGGGTATTTGAAATATCAAAACACTCGATCCGAAGCGGTAGTTCAGCTAAGTCAAGGGCGGAAGCAATTTCTTCCAACGCTTTACCGCTAACTGCAGCATCATTTGAGCGCTTTGAAAGATATTGAATCAGGGCCTGGTGTGCATTTCGCTTAACAGTTGCAATTACCTCAACTTTTTCACCACGCTGTGGAACCGAGATCGAAATCTTCTTTTCAAATTTCTGTTGTAGCCACTCTTCTATAATCGCTGAACTTTCAGGCAAGTTGTCGACTAAAATCTCACTTGGAGCTTCTATCTCTGAATAGATTCGTGTTAGTGCTGCTTCAACAATGCTCTGGTCTTCTAAAACATCAGCCCTGTCCATAATCCATGACCTAGAGCCAACTACTCTTCCGTGCCTCACCGTAAAGAGCGTTACCCCAACATGAGTAGTCTCCTCATAGGTAGCAATTAGATCAGCGGAGAAATTCTGACTAAGCATGCTGCCTGCTGTTTCATTTGAACGCTCGATAGCGCTTATTTGGTCTCGAATCTTTGCGGCGCGTTCAAACTCTTCATTTTCTGAAGCTTTGGCCATATCAATCTCAAGTTGCTTGGAAATGTCATCTGGATTTGAATCGACGAACTTAACTAGATTCTTGGCGATCGTTAAATGCTCTTCTTTACTCACCCAGTTCACACACGGAGCGCTGCATTTCCCGATATCCCCCAGCAAACACTGTCTCTTAGATTTTGCAGCTCTCGCGAAGTTTGAATCCGAACACGATCTAATAGGGTAAATCTTCTGCAAAACATCAAAGGTACTTCGAAGTGCCCAAGCATGAGCATAGGGACCGAAGTATTTAACTCCGGGCCGTTTCTTAGCCCGTGAAATAAATAGCCGTGGGTAATCTTCCTTCAAACTAACTGCGAGATATGGATAAGACTTGTCATCCTTAAATTGAATATTAAATTTGGGATTTTCTGACTTTATCCACGTGAACTCAAGTTGAAGTGCCTCAACCTCACTATTTACAACTGTCCAATCAACCCGAACTGCCGTATGAACCATTCGATGTGTCTTTTCAAGCAAATTCTTTTGGAAATAGGAATTTAGGCGATTTTTAAGATTTTTAGCCTTACCGACGTAGATGACCTGGCCATTCTTGTCGAAGAAGCGATATACCCCCGGGTCGGTGGGAATATTTGATGGACGATAGCTCTGAGGATCATTCATTATGGCCAACAGATTTTAGGCTTTTAAAGTTTCAGCTAGAAATGTTCCCGTATAGCTCTTCTTATTCTTCGCGACTTGTTCTGGAGTTCCCTCTGCAATAACCAATCCACCACCAGAGCCGCCTTCAGGTCCAAGATCAATCACCCAGTCTGCAGACTTTATTACATCTAAGTTATGTTCGATGACAATCACGGTATTGCCAGAATCAACTAAACGATTTAGAACTATGAGAAGTTTTCGAACATCCTCAAAATGAAGTCCAGTAGTTGGTTCATCTAAAACATAAATAGTCCTACCTGTGGAACGGCGTTGGAGTTCGGTTGCCAGTTTTACGCGCTGTGCTTCGCCACCAGAAAGAGTTGGAGCCGATTGACCAAGGCGCACATAGCCCAATCCGACATCATTCAGAGTCTTTAGATACCTGGCGATAGCTGGTACCGACTCGAAAAATGCATGTCCTTCTTCAATCGACATGTCTAATACTTGAGCGATAGTTTTACCTTTGTAGTGCACTTCCAAAGTTTCGCGGTTGTATCTTGCGCCATGACACACTTCACAAGGGACATAGACATCAGGTAAGAAGTTCATCTCGATTGTGATAGTTCCATCACCTGCGCAGTTCTCGCAGCGACCGCCCTTGACGTTAAATGAGAATCTTCCTTGCTGATAACCACGAATCTTGGCTTCGGTGGTCTCCGCAAAAAGTGCTCGGACTTTATCAAAAACTCCGGTATATGTTGCTGGATTAGATCGTGGAGTACGGCCAATTGGAGATTGATCAACATGGACCACTTTGTCTAGGTGTTCTAAACCGGTAATTGTTCTGTGGCGGCCTGGGACTATACGAGCGCCATTTAATTTATTCGCCAAGACTGAATACAAAATGTCATTTACAAGTGTCGATTTACCTGATCCACTGACGCCTGATACCGCTACAAAATTACCTAGAGGAAACACAACATCGATGCCTTGTAGGTTATTCTCCTTTGCTCCCTTTACAGTCAAGATTCGCTTAGGATCAGATGGCCTACGCTTTTTAGGAGTTTCAATCTTTGTGCGTCCAGAAAGATAAGCTCCCGTGATTGAATCTTTAGCATTAATAAGAGCTGTGTAATCACCCGAAGAAACTACATGTCCCCCGTGCTCACCTGCCCCTGGCCCAATATCAACAATCCAATCGGCTGTTCGAATCGTATCTTCGTCGTGCTCCACAACAATTAGCGTATTTCCCAGATCTCGAAGTCGGGTTAACGTGTCAATCAATTTACGGTTATCGCGTTGATGAAGACCAATACTTGGCTCATCTAGAACATATAGAACTCCAACCAGGCCAGAACCAATCTGGGTTGCGAGACGAATTCTTTGTGCCTCACCACCTGAGAGAGTTCCAGCAGGCCGCGCTAAGGAAAGATAGTTAAGCCCGACATCTAGGAGAAAGCCAAGTCTTGCGTGAACTTCTTTTAGAACTCGGTCGGCAATCTGCTTTTCCCTAGCGCTTAGAGAAATCTTCTCTAAAAATTCAGCACAATCTGCAATTGAAAGCTCACAGATTTCCGCGATGCTCTTGTCTCCAATAGTTACTGCCAGAACCTCTGGCTTTAATCGGGTTCCCTTGCAAACTGGGCATGGGGTTTCGCGCATATACGCTTCATACTTATCACGTGAAAAATCACTATCAGTTTCAGAATGTCGTCGCTCGATAAAAGCAACAACACCCTCAAAGCCTGTTGAATAGTTTCTGACTCTCCCATAGCGATTCTTATACTTAACATGAACTTCGTAGTCCCAACCATGAAGTACTGCCTCTTTTGCCTTAGCTGGCAATTTCTTCCAGGGATTTGTAAGGGAGAACTTTAATTCTCCTGCCAGCCCTTCAAGTAGTCTCTGGAAATACTCCGAGGACTGACCACCCGACCAAGGTGCAATGGCACCTTCTGAGATAGATAAGTCGTCATCAGGAATAACTAATTCTTCATCGACTTCTAGTCTTGTCCCAATTCCAGTGCACTCAGGGCAAGCGCCAAAAGGTGAATTAAACGAGAATGAACGGGGCTCTAATTCTTCAAAAGATAATTCGCAATCGTGGCAAGCCATATGCTCGCTATAGGTGCGTTCCTTGTCAGGTGAACCTGCCTTCAGGTCAACAAAATCTAAAATAACCAACCCGTTTGCCAATCGAAGAGCGGTCTCAATCGAGTCGGTCAAACGAGTCTTAGACTCCACGCTTACGGTCATGCGATCTACTACTACTTCGATAGTGTGTTTTTCTTGCTTCTTAAGTTTTGGAACATCTGCAATTGCGTAAACGACTCCATCTACTCGCACTCGAGCAAATCCCTGAGTTGTGAAGTCCTTAAACAAATCGAGGAACTCACCTTTTCTAGCTCGGATAACTGGTGCAAGGATTAAGAACTTAGTTCCCTGAGTCATCGCAAGGATTTGGTCAACAATATTCTGCGGAGTCTGCTTGGCTATTGCTTTCCCACAGTTAGGACAATGCGGACGCCCAGCTCTTGCAAATAAAAGACGCAAGTAATCATAAACTTCGGTAATTGTGCCAACAGTGGAACGCGGGTTGCGATTGGTTGACTTCTGGTCAATAGAAACAGCTGGGGAAAGCCCTTCGATAAAATCTACATCCGGCTTATCCATCTGTCCGAGAAACTGGCGAGCATAAGCTGACAAAGATTCAACATATCTACGTTGACCCTCAGCAAAAATGGTGTCGAAGGCAAGTGAAGACTTACCTGAACCAGATAAACCAGTAAAAACAACAAGTGCATTTCTTGGTAAATCAATCGATACATTCTTGAGATTGTGCTCTCGCGCGCCACGAACAATTAAACGATCAGCGCTCAAGTGCCAGCCTCTTCCATTCCGCGGAGCTCTTTTTTGAGCTCTCTAATTTCGTCACGAAGTCTGGCGGCTAATTCGAATTGCAACTCACCAGCAGCAGACTTCATCTGGTCCGTGAGGGATTCTATGAGACCAATCAACTCTTGTCTTGGCAGGGAATGCGCGTCTTTGCTTGCAAATCCTAAAGCCGGAATTATTGACCCACCCTTTTTGCCGCCGGATAGCTGCTCAGTATCCTGTACTTCTTTGGTAATTAGATCGGTGATATCGGCAATCTTCTTTCGCAATGGTTGCGGATCGATACCCCGCTCGGTGTTGTAGGCCACTTGCTTTTCACGTCTGCGATTAGTCTCATCGATTGCTTTCTCCATCGCTGGAGTGATGCTGTCGGCATACATGTGGACCTCGCCAGAGACATTTCGAGCTGCTCGACCAATCGTTTGAATTAATGAAGTGGCAGACCTAAGGAAGCCCTGTTTGTCCGCATCTAAAATGGCTACCAATGAAACCTCGGGCAGATCTAAACCTTCTCGCAATAGATTAATTCCTATTAAAACATCGTATTCACCGCTTCGTAGTTCTCGAAGTAATTCAACTCTTCTTAAAGTATCCACTTCACTATGTAAATAACGAACTCGAACACCTTTCTCAAGAAGATAATCTGTTAAATCCTCTGACATCTTTTTTGTGAGAGTAGTTACCAATACACGTTCATTTTTGGCTGCTCGAATATTAATTTCATCAAATAAGTCATCTATCTGACCCTTGATCGGCTTGATAATAATTTGTGGATCAACTAGCCCAGTCGGACGAATTACTTGTTCGACAAATTCTCCAGCTGTCTTTTCAAGTTCATACTTACCTGGTGTCGCGGATAAGTAAACTGTCTGGCCTTTTCGCTCTACGAATTCATCAAATTTTAACGGTCTATTATCCATTGCACTAGGCAATCTAAATCCGTGTTCTACTAGTGTGCGCTTTCTTGAAGCATCTCCCTCATACATTGCTCCAATTTGTGGCACAGTAACGTGCGACTCATCGATAACAACTAGGAAGTCCTCGGGGAAATAATCAAGTAGGCAGTTGGGCGGGGATCCAGCTCCGCGACCGTCGATATGTCTTGAATAGTTCTCAATTCCAGAACAAAAACCCAATTGCTGCATCATTTCAATATCAAAGGTAGTCCGCATTCGTAATCGTTGGGCCTCTAACAATTTACCCTGACGCTCAAATTTATCAACCGCTACTTCCATATCGTTTTGAATCTCAGAT
>CAIJOE010000201.1 GCA_903822245.1 uncultured Actinomycetes bacterium | reverse complement strand
GCCCGCCTTGCTACTTTCTAGGCGGTTTAGCAACTGAACCTATGGGTATTTTTTGGCATACCGCTCTTCAAAAAAGCGCACCTGAGGTTAGTCGTGCTCGAGTGATGAGTTTCGAATCGATGCTCTCAAGTGCACTTATGCCCATTGGAGTTGGATTAGCTGGCCCTCTTTCTCATCTATTCGGTGAAAAGATCTACCTTTCAATCTGCGCCACGATATTTCTTCTCCTTGGTGCAATTGGGCTCATCTTTCCCGGCGTTAGAACTTTTTCGAATCAAAATCATGACGAATAAAGTTGCAAGATCGTTATAACGTAATTTCACGTAATCGTGGTTTCTCTATTGCGCAATAGCCATAACCCCTCTACCTTGCAAAAAACATAAGTAAACGTTTACGTAGTTATTACGTTCTTTGCTCTGAGGGGGGTGAAAATGGTTAGCACTAAGGCACTAGCTGCTGAATTAGGGGTATCCATAGCAACTGTTTCCCGAGCCTTAAACGGAAAACCTGGCCTTTCACCGAATTTGCGCAAAAAGATCTTGGCGGAGGCAGCTCTTAGACATACCGTAATTAACCCAGTTGCCCGGATGTTGGCCACTTCAAAGAGTGAGAGCGTTTGTTTCGCGGTTTATCACCTGGCTGGCCCGGTGTCCAAGGATCCATTTTATTTTCCAATTCTAATGGGGTTAGAAGAAGAAACCAGGCAAGTGGGATTGCAGCTAACAATCTCGGTGATCGGTGAAGAAGAAGTAAAAGATGCTGCCTCTTGGCGAATAATCAGCGAACGTCGGGCTGACGGCGTAATTCTTAATGGCCCATTTGTTCCAGCTAGCTTTATTTTGAAACTTCACTCAATGGGAATTCCGGTAGTTCTAATCGACAATTTCAATACTCATCTGCCAGTTGATGCCGTTGTTGCAGCAGATCGAAGTGGTGCCAGCGAAGCCGCGAGACACATTATTTCGCAGGGGCATAAAAAGGTAGTGATTCTCTCTGGCCCGAAGGATTGGTATTCAAATGCGGAAAGGTGCGCTGGGTTCATTTCAGCTTTTACCGCTGCCGGAATGGAAGCGCCAGAAATAATCTATGGTGAAGATACAACCTACGAGACTGGTGAAAAATTATTTAAGAAGGCAAGTAAAAAGAATCCCACCGCGATTATTTCGGTAAACGATGCTCTCGCACTAGGTGCAATGGATGCTGCTACAAGTATGGGATACACAATTCCGCGCGATATTAGCTTTACTGGCTTTGATGATATTGATAGCGCTCGTACCGCCAGAATCCCATTGACCACCGTATCGGTTCCGCGCGAATTTCTAGGTCGGGCTGCTGGTCGCCTCTTCTGGTCAAGAATTGATGATCCTTCGGCTCCACGGCAGCGAATCGAAATCGAGACGAAATTAATCATCAGAGATTCAACCCAAGCAGTAAAGAAGAGGGGCTAAGAGTCTATGACTGATCTAGCCAAACGATTTAGCAGTAATCCGATCATCGGCCCAGCTGATGTATCTCCAAGCGTGGCGGGCTTTGAAGTTGTCTGTGCATTTAATCCTGGCGCCTTTGAATTCGAAGGAAAAATTGGCTTAGTTTTACGAGTTGCCGAACGCCCTCCCATGCAAGATGGACAGTTAGATTCAATCTCAATTTCACCAGCTGGAATAGTCAAGGTCAATAGTTTTGAAGTAACTGACCCAAGAGTTGCGATTGCCGACTCTCGTGGATTCTCTTTCGATGGGTTAGACCATCTGACCACACTTTCACATCTTCGTCTGGCCTGGAGCCTAGATGGTGAAAAATTTGAAGTCGAAAACGAACCTATGTTAGTTGGTTCTAGCGAATACGAATCATTAGGAATTGAAGATACTCGAGTTACGAAAATCGGTGACACTTACTATCTAACTTATACGGCGGTTTCACATAATGGCTATGGCGTCGGAATGCAGAGCACGCAAGATTGGCAGACTTTTAAGGAATTCGGAGTTGTTATTCCGCCATTTAATAAAGATGCCACGCTTTTCCCAGAGAAAATCGCTGGTCTGTATCAGATGTTACATCGCCCAACTGGAACGGGAATAGGCGGTCCATATATCTGGACCGCTTCATCACCTGATTTAGTTAATTGGGGAAACCATAAATGCATCGCTAAGGCGCGACCAGGCATGTGGGATAGCGCTCGGGTTGGCGCTGGTTCAGCACCAATTCGAACTAGCGCAGGTTGGCTCGAGATCTACCACGGTGCCGAAGAGTTGCCTACTGGTCATCGTTACTGCCTCGGGGCTCTCTTGCTCGATATAGATGACCCCACAAAAGTTATTGCCCGATCTGTTGAACCAATTATGCAACCAACCGAACCGTATGAGATAGAGGGCTTTTACGGCAACGTGGTTTTCACAAATGGTCAAGTAGTTCGTGGTGATGAAATCCTCTTGTATTACGGAGCAGCTGATTCGTATACATGTGGAGCCCGGCTATCGATAACAGAAATTCTCAATTCTTTAAAGGGTTGAGATAACGAACGCGACTAAAACCTTATTAGGCAATCGCCGAATAAGGACTAGGCAAGAGAGGGAATAAATGAACAAGAGAAAGAAATGGCTTGTAGGCAGCGTAGCGTTTGCAATGGCTGCTGTTGTCCTACAAGCACCGCTTGCACAATCGGCTCTTCCGACAGTTACTGTCGTAATGCCTACACAATGGAAAGATGCATTTGAACCAGAAATTAATGCATTTAACAAGAGCAGCACAACTGTAAATATCGTCGTCAACTGGGGTGGAGCGCAAGATCAATTGATCGCCGCTAACAAATCTCCAGACATCATCAACACGGGAGATCTCTTCGTTGCAGCTCAGAAGAATCTGCTGATTGATCTAAATCCTTACATAACT
>CAIJOE010000200.1 GCA_903822245.1 uncultured Actinomycetes bacterium | reverse complement strand
GCACCTACTTGGTATCGGTGAGCCAGATGATCTCTTTGTCGGTGTGGAAAATGGCGCAGATACCTTTGATTGTGTGGCCCCATCTAGAAAAGCTAGAACAAGCGCCGTTTTTACCAATAACGGACAAGTAAATATTACAAACGCTAAGTTCAATCGAGATTTCAACCCAATTCAAGAAGATTGCGATTGCTATACCTGCGCTAACTACACCGCGGCATATCTAAATCACCTATTTCGCAGCAAAGAAATGTTGGCCTCTACCCTTGCCACAATTCACAATGAGCGATTTATTGTTCGCTTGGTTGAAAAGATGCGTACTACTCTTATTAGCGGTGACTTTGGCGAATACAAGAAGGAATTTTTGGGGCGCTTTTACGCAAAATAATTAGGCAACTTCAAAAGAACGCTTGCTTAGCCCCATCCAATAACCATCAATTTGCATTGAAGGTGCCTCTTGGGCATTACTTGCCGCGCCCAAGGTAATAAATATCGGGGCAAAATGCTCCACAGTTGGGTGGGCATATGGCAGTCCTGGTGCCAGCGACTTGTAATTCATTAACTCATCAATCGCGCCACGTTCCAAAACTTCTTTAGCCCAAAGATCAAACTCAACACTCCAGCCTGGTGGGGTGGCATCGATTCGAAATTCAGTTAAATAAGGCAAGCCATGAGTAAGAAAACCGCTGCCAATAATTAGGACGCCTTCATCTCGAAGCGGCGCCAATTTTTTGCCAATATCAAATAACTTTTCTGGGCTGTGAGTTGGAATCGACATTTGAAGAACTGGGATATCTGCTCCCGGATACATCTTCATCAAAGGTATGTAGGCACCGTGGTCAAGACCACGTTTTGGTTGATCGACTATTGGTTCACCCATTAAAGCTTTAATTCGCGCTGCAAGTTCAGGGGCGCCAGGAGCCGGATATTGAATTTCATAAAATCTCTGAGCAAAACCACCAAAGTCATAGATTAAAGGAGTTCCGGTTTCAACACTAGAAAGTGAAAGTGGCGCCACTTCCCAGTGCGCACTAATAATCAAGATTGCTTTTGGCTTTGCCATTTTCTCTGACCATTTACTTAACTGATTACTCCAGATTGGATCATCTAAAAGTGGTGGGGCGCCATGGCCGATATAGAGAGCAGGCATCTTGCTTGTCATATTCAAATCTTACTCATAAAGTAGTTGAAAGTTCAACTATTATACTTTTTGGTGTTCGGCCCAAGCCCCTTCAAGTGTTTGAGTAAATGCCTCAAGTGGCTGTGCCCCGCTGATCCCAAATTTCATATCAAAGACAAAAAATGGAACTCCTGACGCCCCAAGTTGGGTGGCGAGGTTTCGATCGGCAATAACATCATCACTAAATTTTGAACTAAGTAGAATCTCTTCAACTTTATCTGCATCAATATTGACAAGCTGGGCCACCCGAACCAAATCTGAGTGATCAAAGAGTGGTAAAGATTTTTCGAAATAACTTGAATACATTGCTTCTAGGAGTTCATCTTGTTTACCGATTGTCGCGGCCCAAAGTAATAGCCTGTGGGCATCGAAGGTATTTCCAGAAAGAGTGTCATCTAAGTTGTAGCAAAGCCCCTCCCCATCGGCGATGGCGCAAACATTTGCCTGCATCTCTTTAACCTGGGTATCCCCAAGATTATATTTTTCAGATAAATGCTTATGGGTTGGAACGGTTTGTTTTATATCTGGTTGCAGTTGGAAGGCACGATGGCGAATAGTGATTTGATCACTATGGCAAAATGCGGCTAAGGCCTTTTCCAACCGCCGCTTGCCTATAAAGCACCACGGGCAAACAACGTCTGACCAGACATCGATAATCATGGCTTAACTCTACTTACTAATCCTAGAAATGCGCTCTCTAGCAATTTTCTGACTTGGTGACTCCGGGCCAAGAATGGCAATAAAAATATCCAAGAAGAAGCGGGCAACTTTGAGCCAGCCTTTTTTGCGCGACTTTAGCCCTAAGATTTCTAACTCATTTGGGTCAAGGGTGGCAATAGCTGCATTTATTAATATTTTATAGAAGAGTTGTCCCCCAATGCCAAATGGTGGCTTTAGAATAAAACTAACTACCTCTTTTGTTTTTGGAACTCTTGCTAAGTCATTACTTCTAAAATCTGAGAGAGCGTTCTCTAGTTCAAAAACAGATTTCGGTGTATTAGTTAAACCAAGAGCAATTGCACTCTGGCTCCACTCCCTGACGTAAGCATCGGCTCCTTTTGTAATTGGATAACCAAGTGCCAGGTGGGCTTTTAGAAAGGAATCTGTAAAGGCGCAATGTACCCAAAGTAAAAATCTTGGATCCTGCGCGCGGTAATTATGTTCCTTGCCGTCCCTACCTAGATACTCACCTTTGACGTTGGCATGCATAGTATTTACTCGCATTGCCTCTTTTTCAATAACTTCTCTACTTGCAAATGTTGTAATTGTTAACCACCTTGTGGTTCCGGCAAGGCGCCCCATTGGATCAGTTTCATAACGAGAATGTTGGGCTACTCCTGCAAGTGGTGCCGGGTGAGCTGCTTGTAATAAAAGCGCACGAATTCCACCAACTAGAGTGGCGATACAACCATGAACCTGCCAAACCGCACTATCCAAACCAAAGAGTCCAACATCATTACCTAGGGCAATTGAATTTACCCATTCTGGCTTTCCATCTTTAGAACCCGAAACATTCTCGCGAAACTTATCGGCCAATTGCTTGGTAAGAAAGAAATTATGAAACTTTGGCACACCAATAGCCTACTAAGGCATTTGCCCTACTATCTACCTCGTGAAGATTCTCCTGCCTCCAAGTGAGGGCAAAATCTCACCCAAAAAATTGCGCAATCTTTCTTTAAGTAAACTTGTATTTGCAAAAGAACTTTCCCAAATAAGAACACAAGTGCTTCGTGGACATAAGGAAATAGATCAGAAGCGATCAGATCTGGCCATAAATGTTTACTCCGGAGTTCTCTATAAAGCTTTGGATTACCCTGCCCTAAGTGCATCTGCTAAAAAGCGAGCAGATAAGTCAATCCTTATCTTCTCAGCCGCATATGGAGTTCTTCGGCCAGTTGATTTGATTTCAGCTTACAAATTCAAACCGCAGGCAAAACTATGGAAGGCCGCACTCGAGCAAGCACTTGATAATTTATCTGATGAGTTGGTGGTCGATG
>CAIJOE010000199.1 GCA_903822245.1 uncultured Actinomycetes bacterium | reverse complement strand
GGAATTATCAATGGTGTGCCAATGCTGGATCTTTGCTATGAAGAAGATGTCACTGCCGATACAGATATGAATATTGTCTGTACTGCTGATGGTAATTTTGTCGAAGTTCAAGGCACTGCTGAAGGAAAACCTTTTGATCGTAATTTGCTCAACCAATTACTAGATTTAGGGACAA
The DNA here is from genome assembly GCA_903822245.1 of uncultured Actinomycetes bacterium. Taxonomy (GTDB): domain Bacteria; phylum Actinomycetota; class Actinomycetes; order Nanopelagicales; family Nanopelagicaceae; genus AAA044-D11. Next base: position 15,649 of record CAIJOE010000199.1, on the reverse strand, counting down.
ATGGCTGCAAGCAACTAGATGCCCTACAAAAAGCGGCCCTAGCTAAGTAATGAGGAAGATAGTTTTAGCAACGCAAAATCAGGGCAAGATTAAAGAATTTGAACGCATGTTGGCTCAATATGTCAGCGATATACAAGTTTTAGGACTTGATGAGTTTCCAGATCTGCCTGATGTTGCAGAAACTGGTAAAACGTTTATTGAAAACTCACTTCTTAAATCTCGTGAGGTAAGTGAATTCACAGGTTTACCAGCAATTGCTGATGACAGTGGACTTTGTATAGATGCCTTGAATGGTGATCCAGGAATCTTTTCAGCAAGGTGGTCTGGGGTGCATGGCGATGACAAAGCGAACATTGCCAAAGTACTAACACAGCTAGACCAAGTTACTCAAAGCAAAAGAGGGGCGCAGTTTTGTTGCGCAGTTTCTTTGGTGTTTCCAAAGGGTCATAAGAACTTTGGGATAGAGGTTATAGAAGAAGGTGAGTTGCGTGGCACCATCACGCAAGAAGCCCGCGGGGATGCTGGATTTGGCTACGACCCAATATTCCAACCAGAGGGGCAGGGCCTGACCCTTGGCGAGTTTGGCCATGGGGAAAAAGACAAAATCAGCCATCGCGGGCGAGCAATGCGAAAAATCGCACCAAGACTTATTGAACTAATCTAGTTCAGCGCTTTCACTGCGCTATCCTTTTGCCATAGAAATAACTGATGAAGGAGCTAAACGTGGCAGTAAAAAAGAGTGCAAAGAAGACAGCCAAGAAGGCTGTTAAGAAAACCGTTAAGAAAGCAGTTAAGAAGACTTCAGCCAAGAAGGCCGTGAAGAAGTCGGCAGTTAAGAAGAGCGCTAAAAAAGCTGTTAAGAAGTCGGCTAAGAAGGCAGTTAAGAAGGCAGTTAAGAAGAGCGCGAAGAAGTCTGCTAAAAGATCTTCATCTGCTTCAATCATAATTCCGCCAGTTCCAGGCACTTCAACACGTGGCGCAGTAGCAAATGTGAATTCACTTCCTAAATCAAGTGCTGCTTCATTACCAAAGACTTCAGCAGCAACTCTAAAGAAGTCAAATGAAAAGTCATCTAATCGCGTGATGACCGCCGTAATCGTTGGAATAGTTCTTCTAGCAATTATTGTTGTTTCTCGTAATTCATCTTCATCTAAATCTTCAACGCCAGCACCTGCAGAATCAACCGCTGCTTCATCAGCTAGCACGCCAGAAGCTTCTGCTGCAGCAAGTGAGCAAGCAAGTACTGCGCCAACTCCTTCAGCTCCAACAGCTGGGCACAGCGAGCCACAGGCAATTGTCGCTCACTACACCGCAAACGGAGCAACAATATTCTGGGCAGCACCTGCTTCTACTGATGGACTTTCAAACTACAACGTTGAAGTCCGCTCAAATGGCGGTGCATGGAAATTGATTTCAACCGTTCCATCTTCACAACTATCTATTGATATCACCAAGAGTGATGCGAGTGGATGGTGTTCATTTAGAGTTTCATCTGTTTATGCAGATGGCCAAGTAATTGGTGGAAAGGTATTCGGTCTTCCAGGCCAATACGCCTAATACTTCTAGCTCAACCAAGAGCTTCTAAAATGGCAGCAACATAAACGTTGCTGCCATTTTCATTTAGGTGAACGCCATCAGGAGCAAAGAATTCTGGATGGTTGAGTGAAATTGCGTGCCAATCAACCAACGTGGTTTGTGGGTAATTGGTGATTACCTCTTTAATTATTTGATTGTTCTGGTCTTTCCAAGCTCTGGGCACCGATGTATTAACCAAGATTATTCGTGGCTGATTCTTCAATAAATCCAGCAACGTGATCAAGTCTGATTTAACAATTGCATTGTTGTTTCCAACATCTAATACAACTATCGAATCAGGGACAAGGTGCTGATCAGCCTTTACAACATCGATAAGCTCCCAAATCTGTCGACCAACACGAGCATTTACCAAGGCTAGGTCTTTCTTTTCCGAGAGCTTGGTTTTGATACCAAGAATTACTGAGTCACCTGTAAGCCAGATACCTTTATTTGCCGGCGTGATTACCGTGTTATCAAGCTTTGTGTCAGTTTTTATAACAACTACCGCATGATCATTTCGATACCAAGCCGTGGCACCTGAAGCCAAAGTAACCATTGAAATTAATGAAACACAGGCCGAAACAAATATCCATTGGCGCTTTCGAACCACTTTAGTTCGATATTTCATTCCGCGAAGCCAATTTTGAATTACTCCTCGGCGAATTGGAATTTCGATATATCTAAGTGAAATATCGGAAAGGGCTAGGACCAAAAGTATGCGAGCAGCATCAAGGGCAATTGCAGAGCCAGCGGCAAGATCAACCGATGGCCTAGTTACTTGAAAAATGACCCAGTGCCACAAATAGATCCCGTATGAACGGTGACCAATCCACATTAGAACCCTTGAACTCAATATTGGGGCAAATCTTGATGCAGGGTGGACCAAAGAAACAATTGCCGCGCAGCCGAAAATTCCAGCAAGTGGAAATGCTGCTCGATATAAAGTTGCATTGGTTTCATTAACGAATAGGAAACAGACTAGTAAACCAAAGAAGCCAAACACACCAATGCCATCAATAAAGTCTTGTGCTCGCTGGGAAATATTTGCCGTTAGATTACGTGGAATCCAACTAACCGCTAAAGCAGATCCAAGAAATAAGCCAAGGCTGTGAGTGTCAGACCCAAAGTAAATATGGCTTATTCGAGCGGTATTTGCACTCTCAACTTTTAATGAAAATAGAAATAGCGCGATACCTGAAAGTATTGCAATCAAAAGTGCTGCCCTAGCTACATTCTTCTTGCCATACTTTCGCCAAATAAAGTAGAGAATGAAGGGCCAAATTGCGTAGAACTGAGCTTCAACAGCTAGCGACCATGTGTGTTGGAGAAGTGGTGGTCTTCCAGTGGTAGCAAAGTAATCTTGATGTAGCGACACTAAATGCCAGTTATTTGAGCCGGTTAAAACAAAGGGTAGATCTGAGAAGATTCGAGTGATTGCATCAGGTGCAACTATTGCGCAAATAACAAGAGTTCCAACTATTAAAGCAATTAGACCGGGGTATAGCCGGCGAACTCTGGCCCAATAAAACTCTCGTAGATCTAAGCCGTTGGCACTTTCTATCGAATCTAATATCAAGCGAGTAATTACATAGCCTGAAATTACAAAGAATAGATCAACACCTAAGAAGCCACCTGGAATCCATTTAAGGCCCAGGTGAAATAGCAAAACGGCAAAAACTGCGATTGCACGCAAACCATCAATTGGGGGAATGTAGCCAATAGGTTTGGAAGCGCGGGAATCAGACATTACTTACGTTTTTTAGCAGGAGCTTTCTTTGAACTTTTCTTGACGCTCTTCTTTGCAGCCTGGCGTACTGGAACTTCTGGTACGGCCTCAACGTTCTTTGGAAAAGTTCGTCTTGTTGGGCGATTTGAATCATCTAAATTCTCATCGATATCACTTTGCAAATTTGCTAGACGTTGGAAGGCGGTTTCAAGGCGACCACGAGTCTCAACAATTGCGCGCTCTGCAGCAGACAATGATTGTGTCTGAATTCGATGTAGCCGCTCTGATTCAGAGATAGCAGAAGTTAACCAACCACGGAAGGATGAAATTTCATTTGTAGCTTCACTTATTAAACGCTCACCCTCACGGCGAGCCGCTGATGCCAGCGCTCCTGCTTCACGGCGAGCCTCACTAACTAGAGTCTCTGCTTCGCGGACAACTTTGTTCCTAATTTCACTAGCTTCGCCTTCGGCAGCTTCAAGATACTTGCGACCACGCGACTCGGCTCCAGAAAGAATTGACTTGGCTTTAGCTTCCGCGGTCTCTAACTTCTCTTTGGTAATACGTGCAGCTTCGGTCAGGGTGCGCTCAGCAGAAGCGTTAGCACGAGATTCACGAGATTGCGCAGTCTTAATAAGACTCATTGCAGTTTCTGTGGCAAGGATTTCAAATTCTTCTTTTGTAAGGCTGGTGATATCGCGACGAGAACGTAGGTCTGCAATCTGTGACTCTAATTGGCGAATGCGCTCAACAGCATTCTCACTTGGCGCAGCTTCAACTTCTTCTTTGAAGCCAACCCAGTTACGAAAATTCTTCTCAGCCATTTACTCACTCCTCTTTATTTCTGCCTGCGATCTAGAGCTCGAACCAAACTGGTTGTGAGCACGCCCATATCCTAGGCAATCTTTGGCCAGGTGAGAACAAAGAAATTCAATACTTTGCCCTTGATTGGGGTGAGCATAAAAGGTGTCATAGCCGTAAAAAATGCTGGTGCGGGAGGCGGGACTTGAACCCGCACGTCCGAAGACACAGGTTCCTAAGACCTGCGTGTCTGCCATTTCACCACTCCCGCGAGGAGTTAGTAAGAGAACATTAAAGGAGGATAGACAAAAGCACCAAACCGAGTATCTTCAGAATAGATTTAGCCGCAGCAGCGCTCACCTGAGCCAAATATTTGGAGGATAAATGTCTCTCACACCAACCCCAGCAGATAAGTTCACCTTCGGCCTTTGGACCGTAGGTTGGCAAGCGAAGGACGCATTTGGTGATGCGACCCGCCCACCATTAGACGCCGTCAGAGCGGTGCACGAATTAGCTGCGCGTGGTGCTTACGGAATTACCTTCCATGATGATGATTTATTTCCATTTGGATCAAGTGATTCAGAGCGCCAAGGTCATATCGACCGATTCAAAAAAGCTTTAGCCGAAACTGGAATGAAAGTTCCAATGGCAACAACAAACTTATTCACCCATCCAATTTTTAAGGATGGAGCATTCACCGCAAATGAACGCGACATCCGTCGTTTTGCAATCTCAAAGGTGATGCGAAATATTGATCTAGCAGTTGAGCTTGGTGCGGAAACTTACGTTGCATGGGGTGGCCGCGAAGGCGCTGAATCTGATGCGGCAAAGGATGGCTATGTTGCACTTGAGCGTTTTAGGGAAGCATTTAATATCTTGGGACAGTATGTAACCGACAAGGGTTACAAGATTAAATTTGCCCTTGAGCCAAAGCCAAACGAGCCTCGTGGCGATATCTTCTTGCCAACCGTTGGACACGCTCTTGCATTTATTGGTTCGCTAGATCGCCCAGAGCTATTTGGTGTTAACCCCGAAGTTGGTCACGAACAAATGGCTGGCCTCAACTTCGTTCATGGAATAGCACAAGCGCTATTTCATAAGAAGCTTTTCCATATCGATCTAAACGGCCAGCATGGCGTTAAGTATGACCAAGACCTTGTCTTTGGCCATGGCGATCTAAAGTCAGCCTTTTTCTTGGTTGATCTACTTGAGCGCTATAACTACCAAGGCCCACGTCACTTCGACTATAAGCCAGTTCGTACCGAGGATGATCACGGCGTTTGGGAATCAGCATCTGCAAATATGCGCACTTACTTAGGCCTTAAGCAACGTGCCGCAGAATTCCGAGCAGATCCTCGCGTGCAAGCGGCAATGAAGAAGTCGCGCATAGATGAACTAGAGAAGGCAACACTTAATCCAGGAGAGTCTTGGAAGGATCTAGTTTCAGTAAATGTTGACGTTGAAGGATTAGGCGCTCGCGGTTATCACTACGAAGCCCTAGATCAACTTGCGATTGAACACTTAATAGGTTTTGGTAAGTAAGCACATACCCGACCCTGAGTAGTAAAACCCTGATCGATAACTGATTTAACTTCACTCCGAGTAATTGACTCGGGGTGAAGGATTATTGATGGAACTTTAATAATCCCATTATCTGTGACTCCATTTATATTATTTGGTCCTTGCCCATAAAGCAGACTCGCTGCAAGCAAGGCAGTTGCTTGTGCTTCAAGTCTTGAATCTTTAAAAACCGTCATATAAATATTGTTTGTTAATAAAGCCGCTAATCCGGCATCTGTGGCATCTTGTGAAGTAATACATTCGGGAATCTTTCTACCCATTCGTTTTATTTCATCAATTGCTGCAAGTGCTATTCCATCATTTCCAGCAACAATACCTTCAACTGGCACTGCAGAACTCAAAAGAAGACGTCGCACAATCGGTGCAACTTCATCTGCATTCCAATTTGGAACTGCCACGTTATCGGCCAAAACAGAAGCGCCTGACTGAAAATCTTTTGCTAAAACTGAAAAATAACCGCGAGCAACATTTATTGCATTTTCATCTGAATCTGGACCTCTAAGAATGAGAATATTTGGTTTGGCTAACTTCTTTTCCTTAATACAGGCCTTTAGCGATGTTGCCTGTAGTTCACCAATTTTTTGGCCATCGAAAGTTATAAAATAGGAAGAAGATCCTTTTACGGTTAAGCGGTCATAGTCGATAGTTGGGATGCCTTCTGCTTTTGCTTTATCTTGCACTTGCTTAGCTGAAATCGAATCTAGATTAGCCAAAACCAATACTTTTGCGCCTTGGGATAAGAGTCGGTCAGCAATTGTTTGGAAATTGGTTTTACTTCCAGCGGCATTCTCAATTTTAATCTTGATCCCCGCCAAGGAAAATGCAGTCAGCAAGGCTTGACGATCGGATTCATTCCATCTTGAAGAGGAGGAGGTGTCAGGCAAAATGATTCCAACAAAGCCTTTTTGGTTTTCCACCTTTACTGCGTTCTTGGAACTAAAAAGGTAGAAGGAACTAGCGCATAGGCAAACAAGCATTAGCAGGGCAGTTAACTTACGAGAACCGCTAAACATGCCAGCTATTTCCCTTCCTTTAGTCGCAAGCAAACCTTAAACAAGGCTCTGCAATCCTACGGTAACCTTGCCTAGATGAGCGCGGCAATGAGCATCCAAGATCAGATCAGCGCCACTATCGTTGCCATTTTGCAAGGCGCAGCCAGTGAATTAAATTGTGAACTCCCTACGCAAGTTCCGCTAGATCGCCCAAAGAATCGCGATCATGGAGATTATGCAACTTCTATCGCCCTTGCCTTAGCAAAACCTTCTGGAAAATCTCCTAGAGATATCGCAGAAATTATTAAAGCTGGCCTAGAGAAAAAAGCTGAAATTTCAAAAGTTGAAATTGCTGGTCCTGGCTTTATCAATATCACTCTTGCCAAAGCTAGCCAAGGCGCAGTCATCGCTCAGATTTTGCAAAGCGGTGCAAAGTTTGGCCATGGTCAAGCTCTTGCTGGCGTGAAAATCAACTTGGAATTTATTAGCGCAAATCCAACTGGGCCACTTCACCTTGGTCACACTAGGTGGGCGGCAACCGGTGATGCACTAGGTCGCGTACTTAGCGCTGCGGGCGCACAAGTGACTCGTGAGTTTTATATCAATGATCGTGGAAATCAGATGGAACTCTTTGGTGACTCGCTTATGACTTCAGCACTAGGTCAGCCACGCCCAGAAAATGGCTACCACGGTGCGTATATAGATGAGCTTGCAAAAGAGATTGTCAGAGCCCACCCAGAAGTTATAAAACTAGAAGAAGCACAAAGGTCAGCTGCTTTTCGTGACTATGGCTATAAATTGCAATTGGATCAACAACGCTCGGTTTTAGATGCATTTGGAACTCATTTTGATGTTTGGTTTTCTGAGAAGAGTTTGTATGAAGGCAATTTTTTCACTCACTGCCAAGAAGTCCTTAAATCAAAGGGGCATGTCTTTGATTTAGAAGGTGCCACTTGGCTTAGAACAACAGACTTTGGTGATGATAAAGATCGCGTAATGGTTAAGTCAGATGGAACTTTGGCCTACTTTGCTTCAGACTCGGCTTATTACATCTCAAAACGTGAACGCGGTTTTGATATCTGTATATACATGCTTGGCGCAGATCACCATGGATATGTCGGGCGCCTAAAGGCTCTTGCTGCATGTAATAACGATGATCCGAACTACAACATTGATGTCTTAATTGGTCAGATGGTGAAAATCATGGAAGGCGGGGAAGAGGTAAAGCTCTCCAAGCGCGCTGGAACCATAATTACTTTAGAAGAGTTAGTTGAAAAAGTTGGTGTAGATGCGGCCCGCTATACCTTGATTCGTTATCCAGTAAATACCCCAATGGTTATGGATGTGGACATCCTTCGAAGTCGCACCAATGAGAACCCGGTTTATTATGTGCAATACGCTCATGCCCGAATCTGTGGCGTCTTGCGCAATGCAAGTGAATTAGGAATAAAGTTTGGCAGCGAACATATCCATCCAGAATTACTAGTTCATGAGCGAGAGCGCGAATTAATCGGTGCCATTGGCCAGTTCCCAGGTGTTGTGGCATCTGCTGCTGAACTTCGTGAGCCACACCGCGTTGCTAGATATGTTGAGGAGTTAGCTGGCGTTTATCATCGCTTCTATGCTGATTGTCGAGTCTTGCCACTAGGTGAGGAGTCGCCAGGTGAGTTACATGCTGCCCGGGCCACCCTGTGTCAGGTGACAGCGCAAGTTATTGCAAATGGTTTAGAACTACTAGGCGTAAGCGCTCCGGAGAAGATGTAGCCATGAAATTTCTACCTAACGTATTTTCAATCAATTCTAAAATAGTTGCGGGGCAACTAAATATTGCCGATTGCAAAGTAAGCTCCTTAGCAAAGGAATTTGGAACTCCACTATTTATTATTGATGAGAATGATTTTAATTATCGCCTAAATGCCTGGAAGTCAGCCCTAGAGCGTCACTTTGGGGCGCAAGCAGGAAGTGTTTACTATGCCTCTAAATCATTTATCTCAGTTGAAGTTGCTAAATGGATTAGTTCTTCAGGAATCGGTATAGATGTCTGTACTGCTGGTGAATTAGCTGTTGCCCTTGCTGCAAATTTTGATCCATCTAAAATTGAACTACATGGTAATAATAAATCTGAAATTGAAATTCGCGCCGCGATAAAGGCCGGAGTAAGCAAAATCGTTATTGATTCACACCAAGAAATTGAGCGAGTAAATCGCCTAGCTAATGAAGCTGGCATTATCCAAAATGTACTTATTCGCCTAACCCCTGGTGTTGAGGCTCATACCCACGAATTTATTTCAACCGCGCACGAAGATGTGAAGTTTGGTTTTTCTATTTCAAGTGGTGATGCAGCAAAGGCTGCGCAAGGTGTTGAACAGGCAGCCAATCTTCGACTTAACGGCGTTCACTGCCATATCGGTTCGCAAATCTTTGAATCCGAAGGCTTTGAAATGGCTGCCACTCGCCTAATCGAATTCTTATCTGAGTTTAGAGATCGCAATGGTCGCGAACTTGCCGAGCTTGATCTTGGTGGTGGCTATGGAGTTGCATACGTGGAAGGAGAGATCACCTACGATCCAGATGTTGCAATGTCAGCAATTGCCAGCCTAGTAAAGGTGCAAACAACTAAACATAAATTGGCAATGCCTGTAGTTTCTATTGAGCCAGGCAGAGCAATTTCAGCACCAACTACAACAACACTTTATGAAGTTGGTACAACTAAAAATGTTACTTTGGACGATGGTGGAATACGCAGATACATTGCAGTTGATGGTGGTATGAGCGATAACATTCGCCCGGCACTCTATGGCGCTCAATATTCAGCCATCTTGGCAAATCGAACATCAACTCAAAGTGCAATCTCATCTCGTTTGGTAGGAAAGCATTGCGAGAGCGGTGACATCATTATTAGAGAGATAGATCTGCCTTCAGATATTGCTCCCGGAGATTTAATTGCCACCCCAGCTACTGGCGCATATGGCCGAAGCATGGCAAGTAATTACAACCATATGCCGCGTCCGGCAGTAATTGCAGTAAAAGATGGAACAGCCCGCCTAATTGTGCGCCGCGAAACCCAGGAAGACCTGCTCGGACTAGATGTTAGTGAGCAGCCGCGCACAATTAATTAGTCATTAGCGCGTGAAAAATAGGGGAGAATATCCCTATGGCTCATTCAGGTAAGACGCTTCGGGTAGGGATGATTGGCTGCGGTGTTGTCGGCAGCGAAGTCGCTCGCCTGCTTGTGGCAAACGCCGATGACTTATCTGCTCGCTCTGGCGCCAAACTAGAACTAGTGAAGATCTCGGTGCGCGATATTTCTATTAGCCGCCCAGGGATTCCAAAAGAACTTTTCACAACGGACTCAAAAGCAATTGTTAATGATCCAAATATTGATTTGGTTATTGAAGTCATGGGTGGCATCGAGCCAGCCTATGAATTAATTCTTACCGCCATGAAAAATGGCAAGGCAGTTGTAACAGCAAATAAAGCCCTGCTTGCTAAGTTTGGTAGCGAGCTATTTCACGCATCTGATGAAGCTGATGTGGATTTCTACTACGAAGCAGCTGTAGCTGGTGCGATTCCAATCCTGCGACCACTGGCTGAATCTTTAGTTGGCGATCACGTTGAGCGGGTAATGGGAATTATTAATGGAACTACAAACTACATTCTGACCAAGATGGATGAGACTGGTGCATCTTTTGACTCTGCACTCAAAGAGGCTCAAGGCCTTGGCTATGCCGAAGCAGATCCAACTGCCGATATTGAAGCATTTGATGCTGCTGCCAAAGCAGCAATTTTGGCTGGCCTGGCTTTCCACACAGTGGTAACTGATGCTGATGTTTATCGCGAAGGAATTTCTAAAATAACTTCCGATGACGTTGCCGTTGCTAAAGAGATGGGATTTACCATCAAACTCTTGGCTGTTGCTGAAGCAAATGATGATGAGAGTATTACCGTAAGAGTTCACCCAACCTTAATTCCGCGAACCCACCCACTTGCAGCAGTGCGTGAAGCATTTAACGCAGTCTTTGTTAAGTGCGAATCTGCCGGAGAATTGATGTTCTATGGTCGAGGAGCTGGTGGAACTCCAACTGCGTCGGCAATTCTGGGCGACTTGGTTGCTGTTGCTCGTAATCGAATTGAAGGAAGCCTTGGGCCTACCGAAACCGACTATGCCCATCTCAAAATTGCACCAATTGGTTCAACTCGTACTCGCTATTCAATTCGCATGGATGTGAAAGATATTCCAGGAGTTTTGGCATCGGTGGCTAATGTCTTTGCAGCTAATGATGTTTCGATCCTCACCGTTCGCCAAGATGGCCGCGGAGCCGACGCAGAATTGATCGTTTTAACTCACTTAGCCACTGAATCTTCACTTGCCGATACCGTAAAACAACTTCAGAAATTGGATACGGTTAAGCACGTGACAAGTGTTATTAGAGTAGAGGGAACTGTTTAATGAGCATCTTCAAGAAGAAGGGTGCCCATCAATGGCGCGGTGTGATCGAGGAATATCGCCATCGCCTGCCAGTTTCTAGTAAGACACCAATAATTTCGTTGTGTGAAGGTGGAACACCACTAGTTCATGCGCAAACACTTTCTGAAATGTTAGATAATGATGTTTGGCTAAAAGTTGAAGGTGCTAATCCAACTGGTTCTTTTAAAGACCGTGGAATGACGATGGCAATGTCTAAGGCTGCCGAAGATGGGGCCAAGGCAGTTATTTGTGCATCTACTGGAAATACTTCTGCATCAGCTGCTGCATATGCAACGAAAGCAGGAATGCGTCCAGTTGTATTGGTACCAGATGGAAAAATTGCTATGGGTAAATTGGCACAAGCCATTGCCCATGGCGCAGTATTACTGCAAGTACAAGGAAACTTTGATGATTGTTTGAATCTAGCTAGAGAACTTTCAGATAACTACCCAGTTGCCCTTGTTAACTCAGTAAACCCATTCCGTATTGAAGGACAGAAGACTGCTAGTTTTGAAGTGGTAGATATGTTGGGCGATGCCCCAGATCTGCACGTTTTGCCGGTAGGTAATGCTGGAAATATCACCGCTTACTGGAAGGGTTACAAGGAGTACTACAACGATGGCATGTCTAAGAAGTTGCCACAGATGTGGGGCTTTCAGGCAGCTGGCGCCGCGCCAATTGTTCGTGGCGAGGTTGTAACTAATCCAGAGACAATAGCTACGGCAATTCGAATTGGTAATCCAGCCTCATGGCAACAAGCTGTAGATGCTCGCGATTCTTCTGGTGGTCTAATCGATAGCGTCACTGATGAAGAGATTCTCTCGGCTTACCGATTTGTTTCCAACAAAGAAGGTATTTTTGTTGAGCCATCTTCTGCTGCCGGAATTGCTGGCCTAATAAAGAAGCAATCAGAAGGAAAACTTCCTAAGGGCAAGAAGATTGTCATCACAGTAACTGGCAATGGCCTAAAAGATGTTGCTTGGGTACTAGATCAAGCTGCGCCGCCAACTGTTATCCCAGTTGATATGAAAAAAGCCGCTCAAGTGATTGGACTTGTCTAATGTCTGCTCGCCTGAGTTTTAAAGCTGCCATGGTGCAAGTTTCCATACCAGCAACTAGCGCAAATCTTGGACCAGGCTTTGATTGCCTTGCCCTAGCATTAGAAATGCGCGATCGCTATGCGGCGCAAATTCTTGATACGCCAGAAATTGATATTGATATTACTGGTGAGGGCGCAGATGAAATCAAAGGAGATAAATCAAATTTAGTAATAAAGGCAATGATTCGTGGCTTTGAACATATGGGCTCTAAAGAATTCTCTGGCAATAAGGGGCGTGGAATTGCTCTTCGTCAATTAAATGTCATTCCACATGGACGAGGCCTTGGCTCATCAGCTGCAGCAATTGTTGGTGGTCTATACCTAGCTCGTGAATTAGTTCTAGGGGGAGAACAACTCCTTTCAAATGAAGCAATAATTGCTATTGGAACTGAATTAGAGGGACATCCAGATAACATCGCCGCTGCAGTTCTTGGTGGAGCAACTATTGCCTGGACTGAAAATGAAGTCGGCTTTGGCGTTGGAATAAAAGTTGACCCTAAAGTCAAAGCTTTGGTTTTCATCCCAGAAGCACACCTTTCAACTTCAAAAGCTAGAAAACTTCTGCCTGAATCAATTCCACATCGTGAAGCTGTGCTTAATTCAGCCCACACTGCGCTCTTAGTTCATGCTATTGGCTCACGACCTGATCTGTTGCTAACTGCAACACAAGATTTCTTGCACCAGCAATATCGCGCTGAGGCAATGCCAAAATCGATTGCACTTGTTAATAAATTACGGGCAGCCGGAGTTGCAGCAATGGTTTCGGGAGCTGGTCCATCTGTATTAGTTCTCCACACCCTTGGTGATGTTGAAGTAGAAGAGGTAATAAAGGTTGCTGCGGGCTCATTTACCGCACAAAAGTTGGCTATCTCGGCGCGCGGAGTTGGCTCTAACCACTAACTTTGCTGGCATGGCCCAGCCTGTGCTAGATTCATCCCATCAGGTAGCCGAGAAATCTTCGGACAGCAAACCTCGATAAATCCCAAAAACGCAAAATATTTAAATTTGCGCTAAATCTATAGAAATGAAGAAATAAATAAATATGGCAACAGCAAAAGATAACGGTGAACTTTCAGCGATGCTTCTTCCTGAGTTGAAGAAGGTTGCAGGGCAATTAGGTATTGAAGATGCCGCCGCAATGAAGAAGGCAGATCTAGTAACAGCGATCGCAGACCTTCAAGCATCAAATCGCGAAGCCGCAAAGGCCGAACGCGAAGCAAAGCGTGCTGAACGCGATGCCCGCCGCAAGGGTGGCAATAAGAATTCAAACAAGAACACAAATGACTCAGCTAATGATGAGTCTGATGAAGATGAAGAAGATCAGGGAACAAACCCTAATGATTCTTCAGGCTCAAATAATGATCGTAATGACCGTGGCAACCGCAATAACCGAAATGATCGTAATGACCGTGGAAATCGCCGCGACCGCGGAGATCGTAATGATCGCAATAATCGTTTCCGTGACCGCGGAAATCGCGAAGAGCGCGAAATTCAAATTTCTGAAGATGACGTCTTACTACCAGTTGGTGGTCTTCTAGATATTCTCGATAGCTATGCATTTATTCGCACCGGCGGATACCTAGCTAGCTCAAATGACGTATATGTTTCACTGCAACAAGTTCGTCGCTATGGCCTTCGCAAAGGCGATGTGATCACCGGCTCAGTTCGCCAACCACACGAGGGAGAGCGCAAAGAGAAGTTCAATGCCCTGGTCCGAGTGGAAACTGTTAACGGCGCAGATCCAGAGACTTCAAAAGAGCGCGTTGAGTTTGCAAAGTTGGTTCCGCTATACCCACAAGAGCGACTACGTCTTGAGACCGAACCAAATATTCTTACCACCCGTGTTATTGATCTGATCTCACCAATTGGTAAGGGTCAGCGCGGACTTATCGTTTCTCCACCAAAAGCTGGTAAGACAATGGTTCTGAAGTCAATTGCAAATGCAATTAAAACTAATAATCCAGAGTGTAACTTAATGGTGGTTCTAGTTGATGAACGCCCTGAAGAGGTAACTGATATGCAAAGATCAGTAAAGGGTGAGGTAATTGCTTCAACATTTGATCGCCCAGCAGATGATCACACCTCAGTTGCTGAACTTGCAATCGAGCGAGCAAAGCGCCTAGTTGAACTTGGCCATGATGTTGTAGTACTCCTTGACTCAATTACCCGTCTAGGTCGTGCCTATAACATTGCCGCCCCAGCATCTGGTCGAATCCTTTCTGGCGGTGTTGATTCTGCAGCGCTTTATCCACCAAAGAAGTTCTTTGGAGCTGCTCGAAATGTGGAAAATGGCGGATCACTAACAATTCTTGCAACGGCCCTGATTGATACTGGCTCAAAGATGGATGAAGTTATCTTTGAAGAGTTTAAGGGAACTGGAAATATGGAACTTATTCTTAACCGTAAGTTCGCTGACAAGCGCATCTTCCCAGCAGTTGATGTTGTTGCTTCTGGTACTCGTAAGGAAGAAATCCTTATGGGAACTGAAGAGCTTTCAATTGTTTGGCGTCTGCGCCGCGTACTTCACGCACTTGAGCCACAGCAAGCACTTGAACTATTGCTAGAGCGTATGAAGGGCACTAAGTCCAACGTTGAATTCTTGATGCAAATCCAGAAGACAACCAGCGCAGAGGGCGGCCTTGCTGCTGCTTCAGGCACAAAAGAGGCTTAATTTTCTTTAATTAGCCGTGCAGGCTAAACTTTCCATCCGAGATCAAACCGGACTGGTTCACGGATAAAGCCGACCCAGTCACACCTAGGAGATAAAAATGAAGTCAGAGATCCACCCAAATTATTTAGAGACCACAGTTACTTGTGGTTGCGGTGAAGTTTTCACAACCCGCAGCACAAAGGAATCTGGCTCAATCTATGTTGAAGTTTGTTCGGTATGCCACCCGTTCTACACCGGCAAGCAACGTATCCTCGATACTGGTGGGCGCGTAGCTAAGTTCGAAGAGCGTTTCGGTAAGAAAACAGCTAACTAGCTTTCTTAAAGACCGTACCCAGTTCGCTAAGTGCGAGCTCGGTGCGGTCTTTTTATTTTAAGTATCGACATAAAAGTATTAGAAAGGAGTGATGATGGCAGTTTCTGAAAGCAGATTCCCAAATGTTCCGGCCCTATTGGCTGAGTATGAAGAACTTGAAAAGGCGATGGCTGATCCATCAATTCACTCTGATCAAGGACAAGCTCGCAAACTTGGAAAGCGCTATGCCGCACTTGGTCCAGTCATTGCTGGATACCGCGCTTGGGTATCAGCGCAAGATGATCTTGCTGCAGGAAAAGAGATGGCTGGTGATGATCCGGATTTCGCTAGTGAAATCCCAGCCCTAGAAGAGAATTTAGCGCAGGCGGAATCAAAGCTAGAAGAGTTGTTACTACCACGTGACCCTAATGATGATCGTGATGT
>CAIJOE010000198.1 GCA_903822245.1 uncultured Actinomycetes bacterium | reverse complement strand
TGAATTGGGCGGTTATAAACCGGACCATCGTGGGCCACGGTGCGTGGTGGAACATCTACGATTAGCTCACCATTAAATGAAATAAGTAGTCGCTCACCTGTTGTTACTTCACCTATTACAGTTGCACTCACATCCCACTTCTTACAAATAGCCATAAATTTTTTTATGTTTGCTGGTTCAACAATTGCGCACATGCGCTCTTGAGATTCACTCATCAAGATCTCTTCAGGTGAAAGTGAAGGATCGCGCAGTGGGACCTTATCTAGTTGGATCTCCATGCCACCTGAGCCTGCAGAGGCTAGTTCAGAAGTAGCACAAGAAAGCCCAGCGCCGCCAAGATCTTGAATACCAACTACTAGATCTGCCTTAAAGATCTCTAAGCAACATTCGATCAATACTTTTTCGGCAAATGGATCTCCTACTTGCACTGATGGGCGCTTGGTTTGTTTTGCTGCGTTAAAAGTTTCTGATGCAAGAACTGAAACCCCGCCAATTCCATCCCCGCCAGTCTTGGCGCCAAATAGAACTACTAGGTTTCCAGCGCCATGGGCTTTAGCTAACTTAATATCTTCATGCTTCATCACCCCAACGCAAAGTGCATTTACTAGTGGATTGCCGGCATATGTTTCATCAAAAACTATTTCACCACCAATATTTGGCAGGCCAAGGCAGTTTCCATAACCACCAACGCCAGCAATAATTCCTGGCAATACGCGCCGGGTATCGGCGGCATCGGCTAAACCAAAGCGCAGTGGATCCATTACGGCAATTGGCCGAGCACCCATCGTCAAAATGTCTCGAACAATTCCACCTACACCAGTAGCTGCGCCTTGATAAGGCTCAACAAATGATGGGTGGTTATGGGACTCAACTTTGAAAGTTACTGCGTAATTCTGGCCAATATCTACAACGCCAGCATTCTCACCAATGCCCACAAGCAGGGCATCTGATTTAGGAGCTTTATCGCCGAACTGCTTTAAGTGAATTTTCGAAGATTTATATGAGCAGTGCTCAGACCACATGACCGAATACATCGCAAGCTCTGAGGATGTTGGCCTGCGCCCAAGAATTGTTTTGATCCGCGCGTATTCATCTTCTTTTAAACCAAGTTCTACCCAAGGTTGTTTTGTATCTGGATTTGCAGCAGCTGTTGCAACAGTATCTAAACTCATTAGCGACCTACTAGTTGCTTAAGAGCTGAGGTGAAAAAGATCAAACCATCTTGACTTGGACCAGTTAGAGATTCAATTGCATGCTCTGGGTGGGGCATTAAGCCCACAACATTGCCGCGTGCATTTGAAATTCCAGCAATTAGATTTCTAGAACCATTTGGATCAAAGTCCACATATCTAGCAATAATGCGACCTTCTGATTCCAACATATTAAGAGTTTCATCATCACACTGAAAAGAGCCTTCACCATTCTTTAGTGGAATCACAATTTCTTGGCCTTGGCTAAAACCGCTCGTCCAAAAAGTATTTGTGTTCTCGATTTTTAGCTTTTGATCGCGACATAAGAAGTGCAGACCTTGATTGCGAGTTAGGGCGCCAGGCAAAAGGTGTGATTCACATAAAACTTGAAAGCCATTACAAATTCCAAGGACCGGAAAGCCATGCTCAGCTGCAACGATGATGGATTCCATAATTGGCGCAAAGCGCGCAATGGCCCCGCAACGCAGATAATCACCATAAGAAAAGCCACCTGGCAGTACTACTGCATCTACTTCTTTTAAATCATCACTTGCATGGAACAGTGGAACTGCGGTGCCACCAGCCATCTCTACAGCGCGCGCAGCGTCTCGATCATCTAGTGAACCAGGAAATGTAACTACACCAACTCGAAATGCCATTACTTCTCGACCCTGATTACATAAGTTTCAATTACTGGATTTGAAAGTAATTTGTGGGCTGCATCTTGCACTTGCTCCATTTGCGCCGGGGTTGGTTGGCCATCTACTTCAATTTCAAAGCGCTTTCCTTGGCGTACTGCCTTGGCGAAGTTAAAGCCAAGTCTTGGCAAAGCTGAAGCAACAGCTTGTCCTTGCGGATCTAGAATCTCTGGTTTGAGCATTACTTCCACGATGATTGTTGCCATTTAAAAAGCCTTCCCGGTAATTAATTTAAACGCGAGTTCATAACGTTCTTGGGTTTTGGCGACAACATCGTCGGGCAAAGCAGGAGGTGGGCTGTTTCGATCCCAGCCTGAGTTTATTAGCCAATTGCGCACAAACTGCTTATCGTAAGAATCTCGCGATTCGCTTTGCCAAAATCGGGAGGAGTCAGGGGTCAGCGCTTCATCGCCAAGGCAAACCTGGCCTTTGTCATCGATCCCAAATTCAAATTTAGTATCAGCCAAGATAATTCCGCGCCCCTGCGCGTAATCATGAGCCTTTTCATATAGAGCCAGCGTTAATTTGCGCAAGATCTCTGATGCTTGCTCACCCAAGATTTCAACACATTGTTCAAAGGTGATGTTCATATCGTGTTCGCCATCGTCAGCTTTTGTTGCTGGCGTGAAGATCGGTGTTGGAAGTTTTGAACCATCGACAAGCCCAGCAGGTAATGCGATCCCACACACGCTCTGTGTCTTTTGATATTCCAACCAGCCACTGCCAGTTAGATATCCACGAGCCACACATTCAACTGGAAACATAACTAACGGCTTAACTATTACCCCTCGCCCCACAACTTGCTCTGGAACATCAGTTGTGATGATGTGGTTTGGAACAACATCTTTTAGAAATTCAAACCAGAATGATGAAAGTTGGGTTAGCAACTTTCCTTTATTTGGAATCTCAGTTGGAAGAATATAATCAAAGGCTGAAATGCGATCCGAGGCAACAATAAGTAATTGCCCGTCAGGATTTGTATAGAGATCTCGGACTTTTCCGCTGCGCAGATGTTGCCATCCGTTTAGCACCAGGGTCACCGAATGGAGCCAGGTGTGTACTGCGCTGCCGCAGCATGAGCGGAGGTAATCGCCTCGATGCGATTAACAACTCGCTTAGTTTGTGCACTTGCATCGCCAGTAAATTCCAGCGGCTTTGAAATTAAAACTTGTAGTTCTTTTAATGTTAATGGAATTCTAGAATCTTCTGCCAAAGCTTCAATTAATTGATTTGGCTTGCCTTCACGAATACCAAGAGCTGCAGTAACGGCATGTTCCTTGATTACTTCGTGAGCCACCTCGCGCCCCACGCCAGCCTTAACTGCGGCCATCAAAATCTTGGTGGTTGAAAGAAATGGCAAATAACGATCTAGTTCAGCGGCAATTACTTGTGGGAATGCACCGAATTCACGAAGAACGGTAAGGAAAGTTTCGATCAAACCATCAAAGGCATAGAAAGCATCAGGTATTGCCACTCGGCGAACCACACTGCAGGAAACATCGCCTTCATTCCATTGATCTCCAGATAGTTCACCAACCATTGAGGCATACCCGCGCAAGATGACAGCTAAACCATTAACTCGCTCACAAGAGCGTGTATTCATCTTGTGCGGCATTGCAGAGGAGCCAACTTGTCCGGCTTTAAATCCTTCGGTTACTAACTCTGCGCCAGCCATCAAGCGAATTGAGGTAGCAAAGGAAGAAGGAGCGGCAGCTAGTTGAACCAGGGTTGTGACTACATCAAAATCAAAGGAGCGTGGATAGATCTGACCAGTTGAATCTAAGACGTTACTAAAACCAAGATACTTAGCAACTTCTTCTTCTAGTTTTGCATGAGCATCAGAGCTTCCAAGTAGATCAAGTGAATCTTGAGCCGTTCCAACTGGGCCTTTAATTCCACGAATTGGGTAGCGCGAGATTAAAGATTCCAAACGGTCATAAGCAAAAAGTAATTCTTCAGCCGCTGATGCAAAACGCTTACCAAGAGTAGTTATCTGGGCTGGCACATTGTGTGAGCGACCAGCAATTGGTTGATCGATGTATTGGGTAGCGCGATCGCCAAGTAAACCTAGAGTTGCAACAACGCGATTGTGAACCAGCTTTAAGCCATCTCGAATCTGCATGGCTTCCACATTCTCAGTTAGATCTCGTGAAGTCATTCCAGCATGGATTGCTTGATGGCCAGCAAGTGCGTTGAATTCTTCAATACGAGCTTTCACATCGTGACGTGTTTGCTTCTCGCGATTATCAATTGAAACTAAATCAACTTTGGTAATTACTTTCTCATAATCAGTAATTACAGATTCTTGGATCTTGTGGCCGAGCTTGCTTTGGGCGCGCATAACCGCAATCCACAACCGACGCTCAGAAATAATCTTTGCTTGCGCAGAGAAGATCTCGCGCATCGCATCTGATGCGTAGCGGCTAGCGAGAAGGCTCATAGGTGAATTATCCGACATTTAGTTCCCCTTCTCTGCCACCGACGCATTTAGCGCGATATCACTTCGATAATGACTGCCTGCTAAGGAAATTTGCGAGATCGTGCGATAGGCCGCATCTCTAGCTTCAGTTAAATCTGATCCAATTCCGGTAATTGTTAATACCCGCCCGCCTGCAGAGTGCAAGATTCCATCACGTATTGCAGTGCCTGCATGGAACACAAAAGAGTGATCATTTGGTTTGATTCCCATAATTGGCTCACCACTAGCTGGCGCAGCTGGGTAACCCTGCGATGCCAGAACAACAGTGACGGCAGATTCATCTGACCAATTAAGATCACCAAACTCTTTTAGTTTTCCGGTGGCAGCTGCCAGCAACAATTGCGCAAGAGGTGAATTTAATCTAGGAAGTAATACTTGAGTTTCTGGATCACCAAAGCGAGCGTTGAATTCAATAACTCTGGTGCCATGACTTGTTAATGCAAGACCGGCATAAAGTAGACCAACAAATGGAGTTCCGCGCGCAGCCATCTCTTGCACTGTTGGATTTAATACTTGTGAAAGTGTCTCTTCAATAATTTCATCAGGCGCCCAAGGAAGTGGTGAGTAAGCACCCATGCCACCGGTATTTGGTCCAAGATCGCCATCAAAGGCACGTTTAAAATCTTGAGCCGGTTGCATCGGTAATACGTAGTGACCATCTGATATTCCAAAGAGTGAAACTTCTGG
>CAIJOE010000197.1 GCA_903822245.1 uncultured Actinomycetes bacterium | reverse complement strand
TGCAACCCATTGTCCTTCGATCAATGCAACGCGAACTGCGCCGATTGGACCAGAGAATGGAAGTCCTGCAAGTTGTGTAGACATTGATGCTGCGTTGATAGCAAGCACGTCATACATGTGATCTGGGTTCAAAGCCATGACGGTGACGACAACCTGAACTTCATTGCGCAGACCCTTTACGAATGCTGGGCGAAGTGGGCGGTCGATTAGACGACAGGTGAGAATTTCCTCTTCTGAAGGGCGACCTTCACGACGGAAGAATGATCCTGGGATCTTTCCTGCGGCATACATGCGCTCTTCGACATCCACTGTGAGTGGGAAGAAGTCGAATTGATCCTTTGGCTGCTTTGAAGCAGTTGTTGCTGAAAGCAACATTGAATCATCATCTAGATAAACAAGTGCAGTTCCTGCAGCTTGACGGGCAAGGCGCCCGGTTTCGAAGCGAATTTCACGCTTTCCATATTTGCCGTTATCAATTGTTGCAACGGCTACTTTCACATCTTGACCTTCCATAGGTCGCTCCATTTCTTCAATACTTCCATCAGAAAGCGAATCTTCGATCGAAGTTCACGGTTAGGAACCGGAAACCACTACCGAGGACCGATTAGCTGATGGAAGTGTTTTTGTTTCTAAGCTCTAGAAGTTCTAGCAGCTTTATTAACGACGAATACCGAGCTTTTCGATAATCGCTCTGTAACGAGTCACATCAGTCTTTGCAAGATATTGCAAGATGCGACGACGCTTACCAACCATAAGGATTAGACCACGACGGTTGTGGTGATCGTTTTTGTTAACCTTTAGGTGTTCTGTTAATTCTTCAATTCGCTTTGATAGCAGTGCGACCTGTGCTTCAGGACTTCCTGTGTCAGTTGCGGAAGCGCCGTACTTTGCAATGATTTCTTTTTTCTCTGCTGGTTGTAGTGCCATTTCTTTGGTACTCCCTTTACTGTCACGAGGGCCTCGGTGTGACTCACGAAGGCTCGCTTGCTCGCTTGTTGTGGCCCAAGGCTACCAGCGCAGATTTGAGGAGCGAAATCGAGGCCAGATTAAGCGGGAATATTGCCTAGATATTTGTTAATTCAGTGGCTTGAATGCAGTCTGATTTCATCTGTACTAGAAGTGCTTCAAGGGAATCAAATTTCAAGGTATCTCGTAATCTAAATCCGAATTCTATTTTTGCCATTTGATCATAAAGTTCTAGCCCGCTTTCACCAATTGCATAGGCCTCGACTTGTCGCCCGCGAACGCCCGGAAAAGTTGGGTTTGTTCCAATCGAAATAGCTGCTTGCCATCTTTGATCGCCAACACTTAACCACCCGGCATAGACACCATCGGCTGGAATGCAGGCAAGTGAATCAAGTCCTAAGTTTGCCGTTGGATAACCAATTTCGCGCCCACGCTTCTCGCCATGGACTACTGGTCCTACCAGGTAATGCGGACGAGTCAACATTTCATTTGCACGCTCAATATCACCGTCGATAATCAAGTTTCTTATTCGCGTAGAAGAAACGGGAGTTCCTCGATTTTCCTCTAGCTTCAAAATAGTTGTCTTAAATCCGTGGCTTGATTCCTGAAGGTAGCGGGCAGTACCAGATGCTTTGTGACCAAAAGTAAAGTTTTCCCCGACAATTACATGATCAGCCTTTAATTGCTTTATTAAAATATTTTCGATGAATTCATCTGGTGAAAGTGCGGCAAACTCAGGAGTAAATTCCAAAACCACTACATCGTCAGCTCCATTGGATTTTAATAGCGAAACTCGATCAGCTAGTGGCAACAATTGCATCGGAGTGCGCTCAGGTGCAACTATTGAAGTTGGGTGAGGATAAAAAGTAAGGGCAATAACTTTGCCGTGGTGCTTGGCAGTACGGATCAGTTCTTGATGTCCTTGATGGACACCATCAAATATTCCGATGAGAACTGAGTTGTTCATCTGATTATTCTTTCACGCTTACCAGGATTGGAGTAGCCAGTTTTTTCCCGGCAATCTCCTTATTTAAAAGCAGGCAAGCAAACTCTCCACTTTTATCTAGCCCTGCGGTAGTTTCATCGCTCACATTTGCCTCGATAGTGCGGCCAAATGAAATTTCATTTAACTCTTCAAACTCCAGATCGCGGGTTGGCAAAATTCGGGATATTCCCCCAGCCACTGAAGACAACTCGGCGCTCTCTAAATCAGAACATTCATTTATATCAAAAGGTGAAACTAGGGTGCGCCTTAGCTGCGTTAAGTGGCCACCAACTTTTAATTCTTCGCCAAGGTCTCTAGCAATTGCTCGAATATATGTGCCAGCCGAGCAGGAAACAACAACTTTAAGGTCAATGAATTGACCTTGGTGGGTAATTGAAAGCAAATTGATTTCTGAGATATTTACTTCTCGCTCAGGTAGATCTACTACTTCCCCATCTCGAATACGTTGATGGGCTGCCTTGCCATCAATCTTGATTGCCGAAACAGAACTCGGACGCTGCATGATCTTGCCAACAAAGTTTGAAAGTTTGTTACTTATTGCCTCATCACTAATTTCTGAAGCATCAGTCGTGCTGATTACATCACCTTCGCGATCATCGGTATGCGTGCTTTGCCCTAGCCGAATTGTTGCTTCATAACGTTTTGTTCCATCGACTACATACTGAAGTAACTTTGTAGCACTTCCGACGCCCAAAACTAGAACCCCTGTCGCCATTGGATCTAATGTGCCC
>CAIJOE010000196.1 GCA_903822245.1 uncultured Actinomycetes bacterium | reverse complement strand
GGTGCCTTCTACAATTAGAAGGGCTGGAAATGAAACAGATGCGCCAACCTTTGCATCGATACGGTCGACAGTAACTGTGTCGCCAACGGCAACCTTTTCTTGACGGCCGCCTGCTTTAACAATCGCGTACACGGTGACACCTTTCCAGACTTTTACTTAAGGCTCACACCAGTTAGGTATCGAGCATTTGTTTCAGAGGCCTAAGGATAGGGATTGCCCTATCTCGGGGTCAAACTGAGATCAATTTGGGGTAATTACCCCAGTGCTTACCGCACGGCGACGGCGCTTTTGAGGCTTCTTATTCGAATCTTCGGCCACAGGGCTTGAATCCGAACCTTCTTCATTTTGCGGTGCTTGATTTGGCCCTTGCGACTCATCGTCTAGTTCGACAACTTCTGCTTCATCATTTAATTTACTTGATGGAACATAACGCTTGTCCATGTCCTTATCCAAAGCAACCTTTTGTACTGGTTCACTGTGAATATGAATTCCACGACCACCACAACTTTCACAAGTTGTTGAGAACGCTTCAATAAGTCCTTGACCAACACGCTTTCTAGTCATTTGGACTAGACCAAGTGAAGTAACTTCAGCTACTTGGTGCTTGGTGCGGTCACGACCTAGGCATTCAACCAAACGGCGCAATACTTGATCGCGGTTTGATTCCAAGGTCATATCAATAAAGTCGATAACGATAATTCCACCCATATCGCGCAAACGAAGTTGGCGAGCAATTTCTTCGGCAGCTTCCAAGTTGTTCTTAGTTACAGTCTCTTCCAGGTTTCCACCCTTACCAATGAATTTACCGGTGTTAACGTCGATAACGATCATGGCTTCGGTGCGGTCAATAACTAAAGAACCACCAGAAGGCAGATAAACCTTACGATCAAATGCCTTGGCAAGCTGTTCTTCGATTCTATTCTCAACAAATAAGTCACGAGTTCCAGTCCACTTTTCAATCTTTGTTGTGAGCTCTGGCGCAATATGGCTTAGATAGAGATTGATATCTTCCCAAGCTTGATCACCTTGAACAATTAGCTTCTTGAAATCTTCATTGAAGATATCTCGAATAACGCGAACGGTTAAATCGGGCTCAGCATAAAGAAGTGATGGCGCAGCCGTTCCTGGGGTTGCTGCCTTACTTTCAATATCTTCCCATTGTGCCTTTAGGCGAGCCACGTCATGCTCGATCTCTTCAGAAGATGCACCTTCAGATGAAGTACGAACAATTACACCAGCATCTTCTGGAATTAAATCTTTAAGAATTGACTTTAAGCGAGAACGTTCTTGCTCTGGAAGCCTTCGGCTAATTCCGCTCATTTCACCACTTGGAACATAAACAATGTAACGACCTGGAAGTGAGATTTGGCTAGTTAGACGAGCACCCTTTTGACCAATTGGATCCTTAGTAACTTGAACCAAGACAGACTGACCAGTCTTTAATACGTGCTCAATCTTTCGTGGTGCACCATCTGTAAGACCAGCTGCATCCCAGTTAACTTCACCAGCATAGAGAACAGCGTTACGGCCCTTACCAATATCAACGAATGCTGCTTCCATTGATGGAAGAACATTTTGAACCTTTCCAAGATAAACGTTTCCTACATAAGAAATATTACTATTTCTGTTTACATAGTGCTCAACCATGATGTTATCTTCAAGAACGGCGATCTGGGTGCGGTCACCAGCTTGGCGAACCAACATTTGCCGATCGACATTCTCACGGCGAGCTAGGAATTCAGATTCGGTAATGATGGTTCCGCGGCGGCGAACAAAGTCACGCGGTTCGCGATCACGACGGCTGCTGCGATCATTTCGATTGCGTCCACGATCACGGGAGCGACTTGGCTGATCATCACGGGAGCGAGATTCACGAGCAGGTCTTGCTTCACGTGGTTCGCGCACCTTAACAACAGTTACGACGCCATCTTCATCAACAATTTCACCTGGTGTTACACCATCTCCACTTGCACGGCGGCGACGACGGCGACGTGGAGTTGAAGAAGTCGAAGACTCTTCACTCTCATCATCATTTATAGCACCAGCATCAAGGGCTTCATCGGTATCTGAATCTCTATCTGTGCTGTTTTCATTTCCGTCAGAATCTCTTGCCCCGCGACGGCGACCTCTGCCACCACGACGGCGACGACGGCGCTCAGCGCCTTCTTCACTTGTCTCAGTTGATTCAGCTTCAGCCTCTTGGGCTACTGGCTTTTTTGCAGAAACTTTCTTCGGCGCTACCTCTTCAGGAGCAGCTTGAAACATTGGAACCGGAATAGAAGGTGCACGCTTGCCACTCTTCTTTTCTGCTGGTTGTTCAGCAACATCACTTACTTCTTCAGATGTAGTGGTTGCTTCAGTTGTTTGTGAGTCTGCCTTGGCAGACTTCTTCTTTATTGTGCGCTTTCGCGCACCTTTTGGCGCTATAGCCATAAAATTAAATCCTCGTCTAAAACTAAAATTAAAACTTCCTTTTGAAAGCTCTGGTACTCGCTGCGAATCTGCTCATCAAACCTTCAACTTATTTCTAAGTTTTACGAAGCATTTGAGAGGCCACGCGCTGAATACTGGGTTAAGTATTGCTCATAACGGGCGGAAAGACCAACTATTGGGAAAATGCCCGCTTAAATCGAGCTATCTAGCCCGAAGATGGACGTTTTGAAGCAAGCCAACTGCGATCATATTCGCGAACATACTTGAGCCACCATAAGACATAAATGGCAGTGGAACACCGGTCATAGGTACTAATCCCATGGTCATTCCAATATTTTCAAATGTTTGGAATGCAAACCAAGCAATTACTCCAACGCAAACCAGCCTGCCAAATAAGTCATTAGTTCGCTTAGCAATCGTAAAGGCGCGAGCAAAGAACAGACCAAAACAAAGCAGAATAAAGCCGCAACCCAAGAAACCTAGTTCCTCACCTGCGACGGTGAAGATAAAGTCAGTCTGCTGTTCTGGAACGAATCGCCCATTAGTCTGTGGCCCACTAAATAAACCTTTACCAATAATTCCACCTGAACCAATAGTAATTCTTGACTGACGAAGTTGATAACCGCTCATCTGTGGATCGGCAGTTGGATCAACAAAAGATTGCAATCGCTTTACTTGATAGTCACTAACGACCCCAGCTTTAACTGCGACTAGGCCTCCCACAACTGCAACTAATAACAACCCAACAACCCATCTAGTTGGCGCCCCGGAAGTTGCAATGATGGCAACAACTGCAGCGCTAATAATTACTACCGTGCCAAGGTCAGGTTGAATAAGAATTAACACAATTGGTATTGCCGCTATTGCCAAAGCCTTTAACACGTCTAAATCATTTGGGTTTGCATCACTGTCTCGCTTTTCGGCCAGGATCATTGAAATTCCAACAATTATGCCAATCTTTGCTAACTCTGCTGGCTGAATATTGAAGCCTCCAGGAAGTGCAATCCATGCCCTGGCACCATTAATGGTGCTACCAATATGTGGAATCAAAACTGCCACCAAACCTAGGACTGCTAGCCCCCAAACTATTGGGGTGTAAGCACGAAGTAGTCGGTAATCAATTAAGGTAGTTCCATAAGCAAGTGCGATTCCAATTGCCAGGTTAATTACATGGCGCTTTAAATAATATTGTGGATCTAAGCCTTGGTTTGCAAACCAGGACTTTGTGGCAGCCCAAACAAGCAACGTACCGAGTATCGACAGGGCGCCAACTGAAAAGTTGAGTAATCGATCCCACTGGCTAAAGTTTTCAAAGAAGTGATTTCTTCGGTGCGATCTAGATATAAATTGGCGCGATCTCATGGTTTGGCCAACTTAGCATTTTTCACATCAATCTTAGGAAGTTGGCTTGGAATTCCATCGGGGAAGATAGCCTTCTTTGGATCGATAGTGCTCCCTGAAACTCCATACAGCGCCGCATAAATATCGTGCACGCCAACTGCTGATACTGAAGCACCAAATCCGCCTTGGCTAACCATCATGACTACCGCATATTGTGGAGCTTCTACTGGGGCAAAAGATGCAAACCAAGAAGTGTCATCTTTGCTACTTCCATTTTTATTTCTACCCAGATCTTGAGCAGTTCCAGTCTTGCCTACAACGTGAATTGGAAAACCAGCAAAGACCCCTGCAGCAGTTCCTTCAGTTGCAACAGAGCGAAGAGATTTATGTAAAAAGGCGGTTACTTCTGGCGTTAGTGGGGCAGTTCCAGTTACTTCGGTCTTGAATTCTTTAACCACTGTTCCATCTGGCTTAACGATCGCTCTGGCTATCTCTGGTTTATAGATGGTTCCACCATTGGCAATTGTTGAATAGACCTGAGCCATTTGAATTGGTGTTATGAGTGTGTCTCCCTGGCCAATTGAAAAGTTAACTGCGTCGCCTGCTCGAAGCATGTATCCATCAACACAATTCTCTTTAGCAATTGCAATCAAATAGGGAGTCAAATCTGATTTCTTAGCTCTAGTACTGTAATTACAGAGGTAGTTCTTATTCTGGTCGTAGTAGCGCTGCTTCCAACCTCGATCTGGAAGGCGACCAGATGCCTCACCTGGCAAATCAATTCCGGTGCTCTTTCCAATTCCAAAACCTTTGGCTGCGGTAAAGAAATAATCGTGTAATCCTGATTTAGGTCGCAATCCCCCGTCTTTAACCCACTGATCATAAGCAATTTGATACCAAATAGTGTCGCAAGAAACAGCAATTGCTTTTTGCAAACTCACGCGGCCCAGAGATTTAACTTCAAAGTTATTGAAAACTCGATTACCAATTTGTACTGATGCTGGGCAGTCATAACTTGCATTCAAGTTATATCCCGCAGCAGCGGCGGCGACAACTGAAATAGATTTAAAAGTCGATGCTGGTGCATACATACCTTGGATTGGGCGGATTAGAGCTGGCACTCCAGCGCTATCACTAAACAAATCTTTTGCTTGGGCTTGGGTTAAACCAGTCTGCCAAATATTTGGATCATAAGTTGGATATGAGGCAAGAGCTAGGACTTTGCCAGTTTTAACATCCATAACAATCGCCGCACCACCATCTGCGTGATATCCCATTGACTTAGACCTTCGAACCGACGTTGCTAATGCTTTTTCTGTGGCTGCTTGTAATCTGGCATCAAGATTCGTAACTAAGTTAAATCCGGACTTTGGAGCCGTATTTTGTGCTTGTTGTGTCACTGCTTCCTTGCGATCGACTATTACTGTTTTTATTCCAGCAGTGCCACGTAAATATTTGTCATATTCATATTCCAGACCAGATTTACCAATTAACTCATCACGATAGTAGTGCTTATCAGGATTGGCTAAATCCAACTCTGTAACTGAACCAACATAGCCAAGAACGTGCGAACCATTTTCCCCAGCAAGAGATGGGTAAGAACGAACCGGAACTGGCTTGGCGTCAATACCTGGATAGCGATCAGAATTTTCTAAGACTTTAAGTGCTTGTGCCTGAGTTGCGGTTCGAGTAATTGGAATTGGTTGGAATCTTGTCCCCTTCCAACAGCCAGCGCGTTGACCTATTGGCAACTCACCACAAAGTCTGGTTGAGATAAAAACATCATCTGGTTTTAGACCGACTAGTAATGCCACTTTTGAAATTACTGACTTTCCGCTATCTGGTAACTTATCCAAAACACTTCGGTCAACTGAAATAACCATTCCGGGACGATCCATAACTAGTGGAATACCAGAACTATCAGTGATTGCGCCCCGAACTGCAGGAGTCACAACATCTCGACTTTGAATACTTAGTGCTGCATTTTGATACTTAAGGCCAGATGCAACTTGTAAATAAAATAGTCGGCCTAAAAGTGCCACCATCAAGGAAATTACCAGAGCTTGAACAATGACAATATTCAATCTCGAACGAAGACTCATGCGCGCTCTCGTGACGTGAGGGTTTTAGCTCGCCACTTAATCGTTATTTGTAGCAAAAGTGGTGCAAAGAGCAAAGTCCAAAATGAATTTCCAAAGACCATGACAAGGTTATGGCCTAAGGCGCCATTGTTTTCCCCAAGCAGCACTCCAAAAGCTAAAAAGGTAAAGAGAGTTCCAATGGATCCTGCACAGACAAAAATCACGAAAGTTAGTGGGCGTTTTGTAAAATCTCCAATGCTTTCACCGTTAACAGCAACAACATAGCCAACTAGAGTCAGTACCAATGCCCATTTTCCAAAAGGTGAATCTGCCGAAGGAGAAAAATCCAAAATGATTCCACCAATAAATCCTAAAACAACTGCGCCAAATCGATCTTCAAGAGCCATTAGCCCAAGGAGAATTGCTAAATAAAGGGAGAATCCAGTTATAGGTAAATTTATTTTTGAAACTGCTGACTCTTGAAATATAAATAGGAAGAACAAGAGAAGGGCGTTTATGCCCGCCCTGCTCCAACTCATTTCTTGGCCTTGCTGGCCGACTTAGAAGCAGTAGGAATCGGTGTTGGCGAGCTCGTGGCAGTGGTGGTATCTGGCCCTGCAGTAGAGGTGACATAAATTGTTGCCGTTGGGGTTGGTTTTGGAATTAGAGAATCCTTTGGGTCACCTTTGGGTGATTCAATAATAATTGAGACAACGCCTAAGCCATTTAAGTTTGAGTATCCCTTTACTGTGGCATTTTGAGTAAGAGTGCCGGTTGTTTTATCGACCCCAACTACGTAGCCAACTGGCAGACCAGGAACAAAGGGGCGATCATTCTCACTGCCCAAAGAAACCAAAATATCTTTATCTTTAATTGTGCCCGAGGTATCTAGCAGTTCTAGTTGGTAGCGGCTTGAACCTTGTCCAAAGAGAACACCAACACTTTGAGTGCCAGCTATTCTCACACCAATCCTAAAAGTTGGGTCACTCATTAAAAGAACAATTGATGACGAGGCTGAAACAGACTTAACAATTCCAACTATTCCAACATCGCTCATAACGGTCATATCTTTTTGAATACCATCAGTGGACCCAGCATCGATAGTGATGGTTTGACTAAATGTAGATGCACTTCCACGGCCAATCACACGAGCTGCAACTACTTTGTAGCCGCCTCGGCCAGCAAGATTTAACACACCTTTTAATTTGGCTAATTGACCTTTGATATCTTCATTGAAAACTAGTTGAGTCTTTAACCGAGCATTAGCCGCTTTGAGTTCTACTAATTGCGACTTTGTCTTACTAAAATTCTTGATATCGCTAAAGAATGATCCAACCGGTGAGAAGACATCGGAAACACCCCGCTGAATTGGGGCTAAAAATGACTGGGTGGCAGAGCGTGAACTCTTTGTGACACTCACCCCACGAAGATCTAAGGTAATTAAAAACAGTGAGGTGACGATAAGAATGATGACGAGCAGTCGCGAACGATTGCTTCCGCCAGCTGCCACCTATTTCTCCTTACAGAGGTCCTAACTAATTACCTTTTGAATGAATTAACGACGGGGTTCTGAAATCAAAACCTTCTCAAGAGCTTCAAACTCTTCAACGCACTTTCCAGAACCTTCAGCAACTGCCTGTAGTGGACGCTCACTAATATGAACTGGCATTCCAGTTTCATGACGTAGGCGCTCATCTAGCCCGCGAAGCAAAGCACCGCCACCAGTTAGAACAATTCCGCGATCCATTAGATCACTTGCAAGCTCGGGTGGGGTTTTATCAAGGGTGCTCTTAACAGCATTAACAATTTGATTTACTGGATCTTCCAAGGCCTTGCGAATATCTTCGGCAGAAACTCGAATTGTCTTTGGAAGCCCGGTTGCTAAGTCGCGACCGCGAATTTCAGCATCTGGCTCGCCAGGAAGCTTGTATGCAGACCCAATGGCCATCTTAATTTCTTCTGCAGTGCGCTCTCCCAATAGAAGTGAGAACTCACGCTTTACCCAGTCAATAATTGCTTGATCTAGTTCATCGCCACCAACACGAATCGATAGGGCAGTAACAATTCCACCAAGTGAAATAACAGCAACTTCAGTTGTTCCGCCACCAATATCAACAACCATATTTCCAGTTGGTTCATGAATTGGAAGTCCAGCACCAATTGCCGCTGCCATTGGTTCTTCGATGATGTAAACCTTACGAGCTCCTGCGGCATAACCAGCATCTTTAACTGCGCGCTGTTCAACACCAGTAATACCTGATGGAACACAAACGACAATTCTTGGCTTTGCTAAGTAACGACGACGGTGCACCTTTTGAATAAAGTAGCGAAGCATCTTTTCAGTAGTATCAAAATCTGCGATAACACCATCCTTCAAAGGACGGATTGCAATTATATTTCCAGGTGTGCGACCAATCATGCGCTTAGCTTCTAAGCCAACTGCAAGGACTGCGCCGGTATCTTGATTGACAGCAACAACAGATGGTTCATTAAGAACGATGCCACGTCCACGGACATAGACCAAGGTATTTGCAGTACCAAGGTCCACAGCCATATCACGGCCGATAAATGACATCCGGTTAGAGCTTTTGTTACTCATTAGTTGCCTTTCAATTCAGGGAAGAAAATTGCAATTTCACGATTCGCCGATTCAACTGAATCTGAACCATGAACAATATTTTGTACAACCTTTGTTCCTTGATCTCGAGCAAGATCACCACGAATTGTTCCTGGCTCTGCGGTTGTTGGATCTGTAGTTCCAGCCAACTTTCTAAATCCTTCAATTACGCGATTGCCTTCAGCAATCATCGCAACGATTGGACCGGAGAGCATAAATTCAAGAAGTGGTTCAAAAAAAGGCTTACCGTCGTGTTCTGCATAGTGAACTGCAAATAAATCACGAGTTGGTTGAATCATTTTAAGAGCAGAAATTTGATAGCCCTTTGTTTCGACGCGGCGAATTACTTCGCCAACCAATGCGCGACGGACTCCGTCAGGCTTGACCAGGATTAAGGTGCGTTCGATACTCACCGCCACAGTCTAATCAAAGAGTGCGAAAGTACTTAATTCGGTGGATTGGCCAGCAAATTCGCTCGAATAGCCTCACCTTTTCGGCCGACAACAATTGCCGCTACCCAAAGCCCAGCGAAGAGTGCGCCCATGAAGAACATGGCCGTTAAGACAAAGCCATAAGCGATTAACCCCACTTGGAGAATAGAGCCAATAATCCAGCCGCTTCTTCGTTTCATGATTCCAGAATTAAGAATCAAGGCAATCATTAAGAATATTCCAAGCCAAATTGCCAAGCCATGATGTGCATCTTTTGCCAATAAAAGTGCAAATCCGACG
The DNA here is from genome assembly GCA_903822245.1 of uncultured Actinomycetes bacterium. Taxonomy (GTDB): domain Bacteria; phylum Actinomycetota; class Actinomycetes; order Nanopelagicales; family Nanopelagicaceae; genus AAA044-D11. The sequence goes on along the minus strand of CAIJOE010000196.1, from coordinate 2,276 downwards.
ACAAATGCTTCCATTGCAAGAACTGCCGCACCAAGAATTCTCATCTACTCCTCAGCTCTTCCGATCTTCTTCAATTTAGTTCTTGCCTCACCGGCGGTCACAACAGAACCCGTAATTACAACCGCGCTAACGCCCTCACTAACTTGATTTAATAAAGTGACTTGTTCAGAAGCGTAGGTAATTGCATTAATAAGGTTTGCTTCTTTATAAACCCGATCAGCACCGAAAATCTTTATTGCCTCGGCATAAAGCTTTTCAACTTCAAAAGCTCTAGGTGAATTGGACTGGGAAACTACAAGGCGGTCCACCACTGGCTCTAGTTCTTTTAGGACGCCAATAACATCCTTATCGCCCAAAATTGCCAAGACGCAAAATATAGATTCGAAATCGAATTCAGTTTGTAAGGTATTTGCTAGCGCCCTAGCACCATGCGGATTATGGGCAGCATCAACAATAACTGTTGGGTCACGGTGTAAAACTTCCAAGCGACCTGGCGATTTAACATTAGCAAAGGCATTTCGAACGACTTCTTCATCAAGGGCCATGCCCACAAATGCTTCGGCCGTTGCAAGTGCAACAGCTGCATTAGATGCTTGGTGGGCGCCATAGAGTGGCAAATAGATATCGGTATATTGGCTATAAATTCCTTGAATTGAAATCATCTGGCCACCAACTGCGATGTCGCGGCGCAATAAAGAAAACTCAACACCTTCGCGGTATGGAATTGCTGATTTTTCTATTATCTTCTCCATAAGTATGCGAGCAACCTCTGGCTCTTGCGCAGCTAATACAACATGTGATTCTGGCTTGATTATTCCGCTCTTTGTTTGCGCTATCTCTTCAAGAGTACCTCCAAGATATTCAGTGTGATCTAGGCCGATTGGCATAATGACCGAAACCGCACTGGACACAACATTTGTGGCATCCCACTGCCCGCCCATACCAACTTCAATTATTCCAAGATCAACTGGAAATTCAGCAAATGCAACAAAAGCCAAAGCTGTGACTGCTTCAAAAAATGAAATTGGGTGTGGCTGGCGACTATCAATCAAATCCAAATAAAGGGCAATATCGTTGTAAGAAGCGATGAATCCTTCAGGACTAATTGGTTCACCCTTAATTGAAATTCTTTCCAGCATGCTTTCTAGATGAGGACTGGTAAATCGCCCAGTTCGATAATCAAGTTCGGTAAATAATGAATCCACCATTCGAGCAGTGCTTGTTTTACCGTTTGTTCCACCTATATGAACTGTTGGATAAGAGAGTTCGGGTGAACCCAGCGCATCTAAAAGCGCAGCAATTCGAACAAGTGATGGTTCTATCTGACTTTCTGGTAAACGCTTTAAAAGCGCCGCCTCAACAACACCTAAAACTTCTAGGTCATCCGGGGATGTCATTACTTCTCTGCAAGTGCGGCTAATTGTGCGGTGATGCTCTCAATATCGGCCGTTGTTTGCGCCAGTCTGGTACGAATTTCTTGAACAACTTCCATCGGAGCTTTTGCCATAAATCCTTCGTTATCTAATTTAACTTTGGCTGTTGTGCGATCCTTCTCAGCCGTCGCTAGGTCTTTAGTAAGTCTGGCCCGCTCAGCAACAACATCGATAGCTCCAGTTAAATCAAATTCAACAATTACTTTGCCTACTTCAATTTTCGCACTTGGCACACCAGTCATCGGCTCTAGGCGACAGATTTGGCGAAGTGCTGCTTCATTTGAATTAAGGCCAATAAAGTTTGCATTTACCTTGGCAGATGTCTTAATACCTTGATCATTTCTAAAACGTCGAATTTCAGTCACAAGATCTTGAAGTTGCCCAACAACGACTTTTGATTGTTCCTCACGGTTTGAAATATCAGACTTAGGCCATGCGGCAGTAACTAAAGTTTCACCGCCAGTAAAGGAACACCAAAGCTCTTCAGAAATAAATGGCATGGAAGGATGCAATAAGCGAAGTACTTGATCTAGGACATGGCCAAGCACACGCTTTGATACTTCCGCGCTCTGACCGCCGCCAGCAAATGATGCCTTTGATAACTCTAAATACCAGTCACACAAATCATCCCAAGCAAAGTGATAGATCTCCTCGCAAGCCTTAGCAAATTCATACTTCTCAAAAAGAGCATCAACAGATTCAATGGTTTCATCAAGTCTAGTCAAGATCCATTTATTGATGGAATCAAGGGAATCAAATGCTGGTAGCGCACCCTCAACGGTTGCCCCATTCATAACTGCAAAACGAGTTGCATTCCAAAGTTTGGTTGCAAAGTTACGAGAT
>CAIJOE010000195.1 GCA_903822245.1 uncultured Actinomycetes bacterium | reverse complement strand
GGTAAAGATCTCACTCTTCTCACCTATTTATCAATGGTTAAACATTCACTGACCGCAGTAGAACAGAGCGGCATGGATGCAGAAGTAATCGATTTGCGTTGGCTCGATCGTGCCTCTATTGACTGGGAGACAATTGAATCTTCTATAAAGAAAACCAATGCGGTGATGATTGTTGAACAGGGAGCTCTGGGAACTTCTTATGGTGCTTGGCTATCTGATGAAATCCAACGTCGTTATTTTGACTGGTTAGATCAACCCGTGCAACGCGTGTCTGGCGGAGAAGCTTCGCCAAGCATCTCAAAGGTCCTTGAACGGGCAGCATATGCTGGTGTGGAAGAAATTCTGGCTGGCCTGGCTCGCGTAACTACTGGATTTGGTGGTAGTCACTAACATGGCGCTAATTATGAGAATGCCGGAAGTTTTGGCTAATGCAACGGAAGCAATCATCGCCAAATGGTTAGTTCAGGAAGGCGATCCATTCATTGTTGGTCAAGTCATTGCTGAAGTAGAAACCGAAAAAGCACTGGTTGAAGTTCCGGCCGAAACCGTTGGAATTTTAGGCAAATATCTTGCTGCGGAAGGCGCATCAATACACGTGGGGGCGCCTATCGCTATTTTATTAGCTGACGGTGAAGGGCAAGCTGAGATAGAGAAGATGTTGATTGAAGCAGGTGTCGACAGTGCAGCCCCCGTCCCTGCACCAGTTGCTCCAGCGAAAATCTCAGACCAGGGTGACCGACTCTTTATTAGTCCACTTTCTCGCCGACTAGCCAAAGAAAAGGGCCTTGATGCTAGATCAATTCAAGGAACTGGCCCGGGTGGACGCATTGTCCGCCGAGATGTAGAAGCTGCAATCGTGGGTAACACTACTTCTGTTAAAGCTCCGGTCGAACATGCAGCGCCGATTGCAATTCCAGTAGGAAGTTTTACCGACATCCCACACTCTGGTATGCGAAAAGCGATTGCGCGCAGATTGACCGAAAGTAAAACCACTGTTCCACATTTTTATCTGTCGGCCCCAGTCCTTGCAGATGACATGCTAAATTTTCGCACAAAATATAATGAGTGGGCTCCGAAGAAAATCTCTATTACAGATCTTATTTTAAAAACCGTAGCCGCATCTTTTATTGACGTTCCTCATGCGAATGTAATCTGGACCGATTCTGCAATACGTCAATTTAGTGATGTCGATATTTCAGTTGCAGTTGCTACCGATAATGGATTGATAACTCCTGTAGTGCGGGGAATTAATCATCTAAGCCTTGCACAATTAAACATAGCAACCGGCGATTTAATCGATCGTGCCCGTATTGGTCGCTTGAAACAGGACGAAATAGAGGGTGGGTCATTTTCTGTAACCAATCTTGGCATGTATGGCACAGATGAATTCTCCGCAATCCTCAATCCTCCTCAATCAGCAATCTTGGCCGTGGGTGCAGCCAAGCAAAAACCAGTGGTGATCGATGGAGAGATCAAAATTCGCTCCATTATCAACTTCACGGTTTCTGTTGATCATCGAGCTATTGACGGGGCAGTCGCAGCACAGTGGATGGAAGCCTTCGTTAAGCGCTTCGAGAATCCGTTCTGGTTGGCGATTTAAAGATCACATGCTCTGAGAGAGCCAGTTTTAATGCGAAAAGTGATTATGACACTTTGTTTGCCAGTTATTCATGAAATTTTTTATTACTTCCTCATTAAACGCCAGGTAGATCAGCTAGGTTGCGCCAGGCGATCATTGCCCCTCCTGTCTAGAAGACTTGGTTGAATACACAGAATAGAGATTGACATGAAGAAATTCCCCGCACAATCGAAGGTCGAAGAGACCGAAGTAGAAGTTGTAGAAGTCGTAGCTGAAGAGACCGAAGTAGCTGAAGAGACCGAAGTAGCTGAAGAGACCGAAGTAGCTGAAGAGACCGAAGTAGTTGAAGAGACCGCAGAACCATCCCAAGCTCCTAGCGCAAAGGCCTCAAAGCCAAGTCGCAATAATCGGGGACGCAAGTAGTTTCTAACGCTATTTAGAGAAAAGCGGGACTCGCCAAAGCGCTGGTCCCGCTTTTTTGAGCGTAGCCACAGCACAAGGAAATTTTCAATTTGAGCTGAATGCGGTCGCCATAAGGCCACCTAGAAGGCTAAAATGCTGACCCTCGCTCCCATAAACGTTTAAGAGGATACAGTGCCAAAAACCTGGATTGATAATGCTCCCAAGCCCAAAGTTCTCAAAGATCATGCACGGCTACGTGATCCGCTTTCCTACAAGATCAAGAAAGCGTTTTTGGGCAAGCCTCTAAACCGGCACTCCCTTTCTCATCAAAGGCTGAGCAAGAGATTTGCTCTAGGAATTCTCTCTTCTGACTGTATTTCCTCATCTGCCTACGGCAGTGAACAAATACTCTTGGCGTTATTACCTGCATTTGGTCTGGCGGCCTTTAACATCCTGATGCCTATGACCGCGGTAGTACTAGTGGTTCTAGTAATCGTTACATTCTCCTATAGAGAAGTGGTCCAGGTTTATACAAAATC
>CAIJOE010000194.1 GCA_903822245.1 uncultured Actinomycetes bacterium | reverse complement strand
CCCGAGAAATTTCCAATCTGTCCAATGTGTAAGAAGATTTACGACGGCCTAAAGAACGACTAAATAAATATGACAACTAAAGCGAGGTGGCTCCTTTCACTCACTTTAGTGACCGCACTTTTGGCCGCAAGTCCTTCTAGTTATGCCGCTGAAGACAAGCAACCACGAAAGATTCTTTCTGGCTGGCTAACTGATTACAGTGTTTATGGCGATACTGCCAAAGGCCAACTTCAAGCAATTGATTTCGTGGCCGCTCACGCCGAGCTTTATCAGCAGGTTCATCCATTCTGGTATACCTTGAAAAGTGAAAATATAATTCTAGATAAATACGCCACATCGAATTCAATTCCAATTGATGTGCCAATCTCTACCTTAAAAAGCCTTGGAATTAAATTGCTTCCAACCATTACAGATGGAAGTGCTAAAGGTGCACTTTCAACAATCCTTAGTAAAGATGGGACTAGGGCAACTTTAATTAAAACTATCGTCGATCTGGTGAACTCTCATAACTTTGATGGCATCGACCTAGACTTTGAAGGATTTGCTTTTATAGATGCAAATACGACTTGGCCCACGATTCAGCCAAGATGGGTTAAATTTATTCAAGAACTTTCGACAACCCTTCATGCTCAAGGCAAGCTTCTTTCAGTTGATACTCCAGTCCTCTTTGATCCAACAACTGGAAAGAAGGGTTATTACTTCTATGCATGGAAGGAGATTGGAAGTTATATCGATCGCCTAAACATTATGGCCTATGACTACCGATCCAAGACAAGTGGTGCTGGTCCCAATGCGCCTATTAGTTGGTTTGAACCAGCTCTTAAGTACGCATTAGATTCCATGCCTTCTTGGAAGATATTTATTGGCACGCCGAATTATGGTTATAACTGGGTTACCCGTGTTGTTGGAGTTTGCCCGGTTGATGTGAGTGCAACTGAATCTGTTGGTGCTAGTGGCGCAATCGTTCACCAAAGCAAAATGGCACCAATACTTGCAAAACCAGGAGCAAGCGTTACTTTCAACCCAACTTACGGTGAAACTAATATTGTTTACCAAAGTACATTTAACGGAGTTAATAAAGCTGGCGCAATTACTTCCTGCACAACTACCCACTCGGTTTGGTATGTAGATGCTCAGGGATATACCGCTCGCGCTAATTTGGTTGCCCAATATCAATTAGGCGGTATGAGCGAATGGGAAATTGGCTACGGCGATGCAACTGCCGCTGACGCAGTTAAAGCAATCGCACTTGCCCTGGGTCAATATCGGGTATCTCTAGTATTTAACTCAGCTAAAGACTCTGTGCTACTCGGTGAGCCGATCGAATTTAATGGAAGTTTTAAATTAACTGATGGTCGGCCAGTTGCCGATGTGCCAATCTTTGCCGAAATTACTAGAGATGGTGCTACTAATCGCAAGCAAGTCACAACCTCAGCACTGGATGGCTCTTTTACTAGCAGATTAATTTTTGGTCAGGCAGCGCAAGTTTCATTTAGTACCGATGAAACTAAAGATCGGCTAGCTGGAACTACTGCGTCAAAGTCAGTAAGCGTAAGTAGGCTCATTTCTTGGAGTGTTCCTGGTTCAATGAAGCAAGGAGCCAATTATTTAATAACTGGGCAAGTTCAACCAAAAAGTGTGGGCGCAGAAGTCACATTGCTCGCTAATGATGCGCCAATCACCGGTTTGAAAGTATTAACGGATGAGAACGGCAAATTTGTAATTCCCTTTTCTCCTAAAAGTGGTGGCATCCTTCGACTAAAGGCCGCTGTCACGCAGGATGCAAAGTTTGCCCAGGGTTTAACTACGCCAGCGACAGTTTTAGTACGGTAGGGCAGATGGTTAAGACGATCACCACCCCAGAACTAAATATTGATCAATTACTTGATAAGCCTTGGGTGACAATTGTTTGGGATGATCCAGTAAACCTAATGAGTTATGTGACTCATGTATTTATTAAACTCTTTGGTTTTTCCAAAGAAAAAGCCCACGAATTAATGATGCAAGTTCATAAGCAAGGCCGGGCAGTAGTTTCTTCCGGATCTCGCGAAGAGATGGAGCGTGACGTTCAAAGTCTTCACGAGCATGGGCTTTGGGCAACTCTTCAACGAGATGACAAAATTTAATGTCAAGCTTTGAAAAAGTTGGAGATTCCTTCTCCCTTGACCTAACCCTTGATGAAGCACAAATTCTTATTAATTTAACAGAGCAACTTTTAGAGCTTCTCGGTGAGGGTGACTTCTTCCATCACTATGATAATTCTGATCCATTGGCACAGTTACTTTCAATGCCGGCAGAAATAGTTACCCCAGAAGACCCAGTGCTACTGCGCTTACTTCCAAATGCTTATAGCGATCCAGAAGCAGCATCTGATTTTCGTCGTTATACCGAACCACAACTTCGTGGTTCTAAACAACGTAACCTGCGATTGATGCGTGAGGAGCTCACGATTTTGGTGGATGAGGGCCACGGGGGAGTGATCGAGAATATTGATTCTGGTATTTGGCTAAAAGGATTAAATGATTTGCGAATTGCACTTTCAGTTCGCTTGGATATCAATGAAGAAAGCTTCGATAAATTTGAGCTAATGCCAGATGACGAACCTGCAAAGTCAGTTCATGCAGTTTATTTCTGGCTTGGGTGGTTACAAGAAAACTTGTTAGAATCATTGGCATGACGCTTCGTATTTTGCAAAAGGATGTAGATGCAATCGTTGCGCAATCAAAGGCCGAATACCCAGATGAGTGCTGCGGGGTAATCCTGGGCCCAATCGGTTTAGATAAGGCTGCAAGGTTTAAACCAATGGTCAATTCAGCCCACTCGCCAACATTTTATGAGTTTGACTCCAAAGATTTACTCGCCCTCTACCGTGAGGCCGATTTGAACGAGGAAGAAATTGTCGTGGTTTATCACTCTCACACCGAGACACCGGCTTATCCCTCTCGCACTGATATCGCATATGCCTCAGAGCCAAATGCCCACTACGTCGTGGTCTCTACCCGCAAAGAGATTGCACCTGAGAATGAATTTCGCTCTTATCGGATCATTGATGGGCTAGTTAGCGAAGAAAATGTGGAAATCATTTTCGATTGGTAACTGCCTGCAACTTAAAGGATAAT
>CAIJOE010000193.1 GCA_903822245.1 uncultured Actinomycetes bacterium | reverse complement strand
GTTCACTCAAGCAATTGAGATCTCGCGAGATCAATTGCGAACTGTTAAAAACTGGTTCGCGGCCGCGAATCAGAAAACAAATCTACAAGGAGGACAAATGTCCAAAATGACTTCACGTCATTTGCGTCGTCGCCTTCTAGCTACAACAGCTGCAACTGCACTTCTTGCCGCTGGTGTTCTAGTCGGAACCGCAGGTACTGCAAATGCAGCCGCCAAGACTGGTGGAACTCTGTATTTCATTACTAACGCAGAACAGTTCAATCACATGGATCCAGCGCGTAACTACACTGGCCGTGACATTGCATTCTTTAACTCATACCTATACCGCAACTTGGTTTCATACAAGCCAACTGCAGGTTCTTCAGGTTCATCTCTTGTAGCTGACTTAGCAACCAACACTGGTGTGCCAAGCAATGCTGCAAAGTCATGGACATTTACATTGCGTCCAGGAAGCACATGGGAAGATGGCTCAGCCGTTACCTGTGCCGATGTTGCATACGGTGTATCACGTCCGTTCGATCAGACTGTAATCACAGATGGTCCTCAGTACCTTGTACAGGCTCTAGACATTCCTAAGAATGCCGATGGAACTTCACAGTACGCAGGTCCATACAAGAAGACCGGTCAGGCTCTATTCGATAAGGCAGTTTCTTGTAAGGGCAGCACAATTACCTTCAAGCTAAACCGCTCATTCGCAGACTTCAACTATGCACTTACTTACCCAGCAGGTGCGCCAGTTAAGAAGTCAAAGGACACAGGCGATAAGTACGACCTACGTCCATATTCAAACGGACCATACAAGATCGATTCATACAAGATCGGTGACGAGCTAGTTCTAGTTCGCAACGCTGCTTGGAAGCAATCATCTGACTCAGTTCGTACTCCATACCCAGATAACATCGTGGTTCGCTTCGGTCTTGCTGAAGATGTACGCGATCAGATCATGCTTGATGACTCAATTCCAAATACAGTAAACCTTGATGGATTGCAGCCAGCAAACAACCGTGCATTCTTTGATGATCCAAAGAAGGCTAATCAGCGTATGAACGTTTATGACCCATATGTTCGTTATGGTGCAATGAACGTTTCAGCTGGTCACATGGATTGCTTAATCATACGTAAGGCTGTTTTCTTTGCAATCAATACCCAGGCTCTGATCGATCTATCAGGCGGACTTGTTTATTACGGTTCACCAGGAGATAGCCCAGTGAAGCCAGTTCTAGGTCTTGACTACAAGCCAACAACTGGAAATATTCACGATGCTGCTTGGAAGATCACTGGTAACCCAGATAAGGCTAAGGAACTAATGGCAGCTGCTAAGACTTCATGTCCTGCAGCTTACGATCGTGCAACAAACCCAGATAAGGGAATTGTTTACGATCTTCCAAAGAGCACCACCCAGACAAAGGGTTCTGTCCTTATGGCCACTGCGTTAAACGCTGCCGGAATCGTTGTTAAGTTCAACTTCATTCCAAGCGGTCAGTACTACGCAACAGTTCAAGACACCACAAAGCAAAACGACATCTCATACGGTGGCTGGGGTGCTGACTGGGCAAATGCTTCAACAGTTATTCCTGAACTCTTCACCAAAGAGGGCGGATTTAACTTGTCACAGAACTGGAATGACCCTGCATATGCTGCCTTCAAGAAGAAGTCAGATGCCGCAAAGGTTGAAACCAACCGTGCGAAGCAAGCCAAGATGTGGCAGGAGCTAGGTCAGTACGTTATGGATCAGTACTGGATCATCCGTCCAATCTTCGGTAAGGGCCAGTTCAACTGGGGCTCACAAGTTGGCGGCGTTTACTACTGGGAGCCACAGGGAACCTTCGGTTTCGGTGGTCTTTACGTAAAGTAAATCCAATCTAATCAACGCAAACTAATTTAGTTTGGGTTAATTTAGAAAAGTGTGAAGTTGAGGGTGGCCCTTCACGGGGCCACCCTCAACCACGCAGCAATTGAATAGATTAAAAATTTATGAGAATAATTTAAGAGTTAAGAAAATTAGGAGTTACCAAGATGCTGAAGTACTTACTAAGACGTGTCAGTGCCACTTTGGTGGTGCTGACTTTAATCAGCATGTCGGTATTTTTAATCTTCGATGTTCTACCAATGGACCCTGCCCGACTAACATGCGGTAAATCATGTACCCCAGCTGTTGTAGAAGGTAACCGCCATCGCTTAGGTCTAGATGTACCAGTACAGGTTCAATATGGCCGCTGGGCAAAAGGGTTATTCGTGGGCCGCAACTACGGCGAAGGTCAAGCAGAGATTAAATGTGCAGCACCAGCTCTGGGCTACTCATTTAATCGACACGCGTGCGTGACCGATCTAATCAAGGAAGCTTTTCCAATCACACTATCCCTTGCGATAGGTGCCTTTATTTTATGGTTATTAGTCGGTGTTTCCCTCGGAATTGTCGCGGCTAGATTTAAGAATCGCTGGCC
>CAIJOE010000192.1 GCA_903822245.1 uncultured Actinomycetes bacterium | reverse complement strand
GCACCTGAGAATGAATTTCGCTCTTATCGGATCATTGATGGGCAAGTTAGCGAAGAAGATGTGGAAATCATTTTCGATTGGTAACTGCCTGCAACTTAAAGGATAATAAAGCCATGTCCTCAAGTGTTGAAGTTCGAATCCCAACCATCCTTCGCCCATATACCAAGAATGAAAAAGCGGTTTCGGCCCAAGGTGTGACCCTGTCAGAAGTAATCTCATCACTTGATTCAAATTATGCTGGGCTTGGTGAGCGACTACTTGAAAATGGTGAGCTTCGTCGCTTTATAAATATTTATGTTAACGACGAAGATGTTCGCTTTATGGGCGGGCTAAGTACTCCACTTAAAGACGGTGATTCTGTAACAATCTTGCCTGCCGTAGCTGGCGGTTGTAAGTGACTCGTTATGAGTCCCTTGAAGATTCATTAGGTCACACTCCACTTATTGGATTACCTAAGTTATCTCCAAAATCTAAACCAGGTGCACCAGCTGTTCGACTCTGGGCAAAACTAGAAGATCGAAATCCAACTGGTTCAATTAAAGATCGCACCGCTCTTGCCATGATTGAAGCCGCAGAGAAATCTGGTCAATTAAAAGCAGGTGCCACAATTCTTGAACCAACGAGTGGTAATACTGGAATTTCGTTAGCAATGGTGGCAAAAGTTCGTGGTTACAAACTTGTTTGTGTCATGCCTGAGAACACGAGTATTGAACGCACCCAACTTCTTAAAATGTGGGGGGCGGAGATTATTTATTCCCAACCGGCTGGTGGATCAAATGAGGCCGTTCGCCTAGCCAAAGAAATAGCGGCAGAACATCCAGATTGGGTATTTCTATATCAATATGGAAATCCTGCAAATACTTTGGCTCACTACAACACTACTGGGCCAGAAATTTTTGCCGACCTTCCAGAAATCACACACTTTGTTGCCGGTTTAGGTACTACTGGAACTCTGATGGGTGCTGGAAAATATTTACGTGAGAAAAAACCAGATGTTCAGATTATTGCCGCTGAACCACGTTACGGTGAAGTTGTCTATGGGCTACGCAATCTTGAGGCTGGTTTTGTTCCAGAACTTTACGATGCCTCTGTTTTAACTCGTCGCTTTGCTGTGGGCGCCGAAGACTCAGTACGGCGCGTTCGAGAACTATTAAATATTGAGGGAATTTTTGCAGGAATCTCAACCGGCGCTATTTTGCATGCAGCCCTTGGCATTGCCAAGGAATGTGTTGATGCAGGCAAAGGCGCTGATATTGCATTTATTCTTTGCGATGCGGGCTGGAAGTACTTATCTACGGGTGTTTACGATCAAGACGGCGATGTTGAGGCTATTGAAGGCCAGCTCTGGGCTTAGGGCCTAATTGATTAGATAGACTTTGCCGGTGAGTTCACCGAAAATAACTAAAGAGTCACCAATTGGTATTTTCGACTCTGGTGTTGGCGGATTAACTGTTGCCAGATCAATTATTGATCAACTACCTGGCGAATCCATTCTCTATGTTGGTGATTCTGCCAGAGGTCCTTATGGACCAAGACCACTTGCCGAAGTTCGCACATTTTCACTTGAAATTCTAGATCAATTAGTTGATGCAGGATGCAAAGCATTAGTTATTGCATGCAATACAGCTAGCGCTGCGATGCTTCGAGATGCCCGAGAGCGCTATGCAATCCCAGTTGTAGAAGTGATCCAGCCAGCCGCTAGGCGCGCAGTTTCAGCTTCACGAACTGGAAATATTGGAGTAATTGGAACAAATGCAACAATTGAATCTGGTGCTTACTTAGATGCATTTGCTGCAGCCCCACAACTACAAATTACATCTATCGCCTGCCCACTATTAACTGAATTTGTTGAGCGCGGTGAAACATCTGGAACTGAAATAACCAAGGTTACAAAAGAGTACTTACAGCCTTTGATTGATAAGAAGATTGACACCTTGGTATTGGGTTGTACCCACTACCCACTTTTAACTGGAGTTATCTCCTACGTAATGGGAAATGATGTGACCCTTGTTTCAAGTGCTGAGGAAACCGCAAAGGATCTCTACCGAGTATTAGTTGAGAACGATCTCCTAAATACCTCTGGAAAACCTACATATAAGTTTGTTTCAACTGGAGAGAGCGAACTCTTCACAGGTCTAGCCCGGCGCTTCTTGGGTCCTGAAGTTGGCAAAGTCGAACGCTCAATCTAAGAAACCAATTAAGGAGAATAGCTGTGTCAAGAATTGATGGTCGCACACCAGATCAACTACGTGAAGTTAAGTTCACTCGCAATTGGCTAAACAATGCCGAAGGTTCTGTTCTTGTTGAATTTGGTAATACACGTGTTCTTTGCGTGGCGTCTTTCACACCAGGTGTTCCCCGTTGGTTGACCGGCAAAGGTAAAGGCTGGGTCACCTCAGAATATGCAATGCTTCCTCGCGCTACACATTCACGTTCTGACCGCGAAAGTGTTAAAGGAAAACTAGGCGGTCGTACTCAAGAAATTTCTAGACTTATCGGTCGCTCACTTCGCGCAACAGTTGATATGGACGCACTTGGTGAGAACACGATTGTTATTGATTGTGATGTATTACAGGCAGATGGTGGCACTCGAACAGCATCAATCACCGGCGCATATGTAGCACTTGCCGATGCAATTACTTGGGCTAAGGCGCAAGGACATGTTGGCGCCAATAAGAACCCACTGGCTCAAGGCGTTTCAGCTATTAGCGTTGGAATTATCAATGGTGTGCCAATGCTGGATCTTTGCT
>CAIJOE010000191.1 GCA_903822245.1 uncultured Actinomycetes bacterium | reverse complement strand
GCGGCAAGTGCGGCATTAGAAATTTCGGCATGAGTTTCACCAGAGGTACTCACATCGATAATATCGATATCACTTCGCGCAATTACTTTGCGCCAATCTGTTTCAGTTTCTTTCCAACCAAAGGTGGCAGCAGCATCTTTTAGCGCTGCTTCATTTCGGCCACAAATTAGGGCCATCTCTACTTCAGGTGCCTGTGGAAAGAATCTGTTTACTCCGCGCCATGCGTTGGAGTGAACCTTTCCCATGAAGCCATAACCAATCATGGCCACGCGCAATTTCTCGCCCATCATCCCCCACCTATCTGATCAGAAGCTGTCTTTAAGTTGTCCTACCAATAAGTTAAAAGTAGAACTGGGGCTATCGCCCGTCAAGGGATTAGGCGTTAAACCTTTGTCACATTCGAATTTGCTCCCAAATTGATTCCCCTTTCACCCCCACTAGTTGGCTAAGGATTGGCTAAGCATTGGCCAAGGATTGAAATCCCTTCCCTTTGCCTCTAGCCCCTAGTAACTTGACCAAGTGAAGTTGCCTCCAAGAATCTTGATCCTAAGTGCAGCCTTTGTCGCAATTTTGGGACTATCAACATTTGCAACCGCTTCAAACTTCAAATCTTTGCCAGCTATAAGTTTTATCCAAAGCGCCCATGCTGGGCAATCTAATGTGATCACTGACTTTCCAGCCGATGACTTTGGCTTGTGGAGTCAATCTTCGGTCTATGGACAAGATTTCATGGGCTCTACTGACCAAAGCAAAGCAAAACAATTGTGGTGCACCGGATGGGCTGACCCAAGTTGTTCTAATTATGACTACCTCTTTGCCGACTTAATTCTTCCGCCATGCACATCTGATGCCCAGCGATCATGTATCGAGGGCTTAGAGGCAAGTGGGGTAGATAAGGTTTTAAAGCCGCTGAGTTTTTACCAAGAGAGTGTTTCGCAAAAGATTGCCCCCTACACCTTCAATGCCGGAACAACTGGGCCCCAAACAAATATCCCAGGCGGTGGTGGCCTATCTGTTTGGAAGAGCTCTGAATTAGGCACCAATGGCTTAGCCAAACTATATGGAACTCACGTATTGCTTCGTTATATTGCCAGCTGCCCACCATCTCGCCAGTCTGGTGCTTGTTCAGTTTCCTTATCTGATTTCAAAGGCTCGGTCTATCCGATTACTTTAGGTAGCGGAGTGTGTAAAGAGTTCACACTTAGTGGCAATGTTTGTGCGAACTCAACTAATTTCACTGGTGATGAGCGAGTTGCCTTAACTCTTCGCCTAGATAAGAACCTAACTGGTTGGATCTTTGGTCGAATGCAAAATGCAGATTTTGCGGTAGACCCAATAGATTCTTCAAATAACAAAATCCGCATTGAAGGCGATGTAACCCTGGTTCCTGAATTACAGGCCTCACTGCCAAAGAGCCAGATTGCAAGTGATCCAGCCCTAGAGAAATACCTTCGTGATTTCTATACCGTGGGTAGATTTGGAACTGGAGACCCAGGGGCGGGCTCACTTGACTACCAAGCTAATGATTTGCCATATGGCAATGGGCATTCAGTAACTTATGATGGCTTCTTAGCGGCAAATACCACAAAGCTACTATCAATAAATTTCGATAAATTTAAACTATTTAATGCTTTTGAAAAACATTTGACCGCCTATACCCCGCCGGCCAGTAATAACGGCCGAAATATAATGCGCCAAACAAATTCAATCTTTTGGAATTTCGGTGCTGCCACATATAGCGGCAATAACCCCTGCTCAGCTGATAAGAGCCACCTTCATGGCCTAGTTGTCACCAATGCTCCAATCTATGACAAAGGCCCCCCTACCTTCACAGATGGCTCCTTGAATTACCAAGTGGCTGGAATTCATACAAATGTTGATGGCTCACTATTTAAAGGACGCTATACCTACATCGTTAAATCAGAGACTGCCCGTTGTTACTACCACTTCTCTAGCGCCCCGATTCAGGCAAAAGTTGAGATAGTTTCAGCTGATAACACCAACCAAATTGCCACAACTTTGATCAGTGAAAAAAATGGCTTCATAAGATTGCAAGCCGATAACTTCACATTTTCATCGCCCACCATTCGCGTGCAACTATCACAGGCGCCAGCAAAGGCAGATAACACCAGCCCAGCAAAGCTGGCCACCCCTGCGATTAGCAAGACAATTACCTGCCTCAAAGGGGCAACTACAAGGAAGATAACTTCTAGTAACCCAAAGTGTCCGAGCGGATTTAAGAAGAAATAGTTTAAGTAAGTTAAATCTTTTTTATTTCCACACAGATCCTGCCATCCCCAGTTCACAATGCTTAGCCATCACCGCAATTCCAAAGTAAGTAACTTCACTCCTGCCCGTATCCCACTCGTTGATCGAAAAGCTAGCTGCAGCTAACTCTCCGACAAGTTTCTAGGCAAAAGTCTAGATAGAGAGATGGGAGGTGAAACATGAGAGCTAAAGATTGGCTCGGAGTGGCATTGAGTATTAACAGTCAGATCCAATGGATTCTGACATGGCTAATCGCTCACCTGCGACTTTGACCAATCATATAACTCCCGTGCTAAACCGCGGGGGGAAAGTCGGAGAGGAAACTCTTCGACTTTTCTATTTCAAATATTAGAACAATCTAGAAAAGAAGCAAGAGTAAATTG
>CAIJOE010000190.1 GCA_903822245.1 uncultured Actinomycetes bacterium | reverse complement strand
TGCAATGGATCAATCGCTGGTTCGGTCGCTACGTTATGAGCGCTGCAGCATCCCAAAATGTTGAAGGTGAAAAAGTTGGCTTTGTGAATGTCGTCTTTAAATACTTTTACCAGCTCAGGGCGCAAGCTAAAAAACTGAAGGCTAAACACCGCAGCGTTTATTACGTCAGTAAATGGATCTTAATTTTGGGAATTTTGTGGGCAATCTTCTGGTAATTTAGGGTTTGAGGGCCCCAATAATTTGCTCAAGGCTAATAGGCCCCCAGACTTCAACCCTTTTATGCCTGCTGTTTTGCCCAGAAATGAACTGAATCTGCTTTTTGGGGCACCTTTAACTGCTTCGAAAGCCAAGACAAGAGCAGCTCATTAGCCTTGTTTTCTATGGCGGGAGCCTGAAGAGAAATCTTAAGACAACCATCATGCAAGCCCACCACTTTGGTGATCTTTGCGCCCGGCTGGCAATGGAGATTTAGCGTAATTCCATTGGGGGTTTGTTTTAACCAAATAGGTGTCATTAAAGTACTTTAAACTTAAACCATGATTATGAAGAGCTCCAAAACGCTAGACCACCTTTTTGCAAGCAATCGCAACTGGGCTGAAGGCATGATCGCCAAAGATCCTGATTTCTTTAAGCGCTTAGTGAATCAACAGGCTCCAGAATACCTCTGGATTGGTTGTTCGGATAGTCGCGTACCAGCCAATGAAATTGTTGATCTGATGCCAGGTGAGCTTTTTGTTCATCGCAATGTGGCTAATGTTGTTGTTCATACCGACTTAAATTGTTTATCTGTTATTCAGTTCGCCACTGACTTACTGAAAGTGAAACATATCATAGTGGTCGGGCATTATGGTTGTGCAGGCGTACATGCGGCACTTGGTGATCGTCGCGTAGGTCTTGCTGATAATTGGTTGCGCCACGTTAAAGATGTTCACCAAAAACATGAACGCTATTTGGGCGAGTTGTTGCCTACACCTAAACGCCAAGATCGCTTGTGCGAATTGAATGTGATTGAACAAGCCGTTAATGTGTGCGAGACCACCATTGTTCAGGATGCTTGGGCGCGCGGCCAAGACCTTACAGTCCACGGCTGGGCATACCGTCTTGATACAGGAATCGTTAAAGATTTAGGAATGTCCTGTAGTTCAATCGAAGAGATGGAAGTGCGCTACAAGAAAACTTTAACTCGTTACGACACCGAGTAAATCGCATTTGCTCAAATCTCTTATTAATCATTTTGTAGTTGCCTTTCTTAAACTACTCTCAATCCTGCCCTATAAGCTTTTAGTGTTCATTGGATATGGCTTAGGCTATATCGCCGCGCGCATTCCGGGAGACCGAAATCGGGTAGTAAAAATAAACTTGCGTTTATGCTTCCCCGAGCTTAATGTAAGCGAAATTGATCTTCTAAGCAAGCAGCACTGGCGTTTGCTTGGTCGGAGCCTGGTAGAGAAAAGTATTATTTGGCTGGGCAGTAAAAAACAGCTGGGCGACATGATTGAGGTTAAATCTGCCGTTGATCTGACGAGCAGAAGGCCTCGCATTTTGGTTAATATGCATTTCACTGGAATTGAGGGCAGTATTATTTTAAGTGCGCTTGCAAAACAGCAGCATTGGCCTCGCACTTCAGGATTTTTTCAGAGAATGAAAAGTCCATTCTTCAACCATAAAATTATTGAATGGCGTAATCGTTTTGGTGGCAACTCAATTGATCGGCAGGGAAACTCGAAACAAATCATTCGAGAGATTCGTAATGGCGACCTCATCATCATTGCCCCAGACATTGATCTTGGAACAAAAGATTCTGAGTTTGTTCCCTTCTTTGGGATTGAGACCAATACTGTTACTACAGTATCTCGTTTAGCCAAGATTACTGGTGCCGATGTTTGTATGATGACCACCACCCTAAAGGCGGATGAGTCTGGCTATCTTTGTGAAATCAGCGAACCTTTGAAAGACTTCCCCGGGCCTGATCCTAAAACAGATACTGCTCGCTTGAACCAATATTTTGAGAAAGAAATTCGCCTTCGTCCTGCCGAATACTATTGGGTCCATAAGCGCTTTAAAAATCCCCCTAGTAACAAAATTAATCCTTACGGCCCATCTATTTAAAAAGCTGGTTTAGTGCCTACTTTGAGCAATTGCCCGATAATATGAGCATGGAAGATAAAGTACGCGTTTCGAAACTATTGTCTGAGCTAGGGCTATGTTCACGTCGTGAAGCAGACTCCTATATTGAGCAAGGCTTAGTCACAGTAGACGGTGAAGTGGTCAATGAACTTGGCGTGCGGGCTTATCGACATCAAAAGATTGAATTGCAATCTGGTGCCAAAGTCCAGCAAGCGTCTCGTATTACCGTCATTCTGAATAAGCCGGTGGGCTATATCTCGCACTTCGATGATGAACAAGAATACCAACCAGCCGCCTCTTTAATCACGCCCGATAACTACTTTGCTAGCCCGCTTGATAAAGGACGAAACCCCCGATTCAATACCAAAGGCTTGGCACCTGCAGGCAGACTGGATATTGACTCCACCGGATTGCTAGTGCTTACCCAAGATGGTCGAATCGCTAAATTATTGATTGGTGAAAATAGTCCCATTGAAAAAGAATACTTAGTTCGCGTTGAAGGCGCTCTTTCGTTTGAAGATTTAGATCGCCTCAAACATGGCCTATCTTTAGATGGGGTTGCGCTCAAGCCAGCGCAGGTGAGTTGGCAAAATGAAGATCAACTCCGCTTTGTATTACGCGAGGGGCGCAAGCG
>CAIJOE010000189.1 GCA_903822245.1 uncultured Actinomycetes bacterium | reverse complement strand
TCAGTGATCGCTGCATAGGCGCATAAGAGTGCCGAGAGCACCGCTACTGATAGCCCTAACTGAAAAGAAATCTTCCGGCCAAAGTAATTTTGGGATTTGGCAACAATCGAGGTGGAGAAGGCGCCGCCCACGACATAACCCATTACCGGCAAAGTGGCCATCCAGCCCACAGGAGCAAGGCTAAAGCCAACTAAGCCATTAATGGCAATAAAAGTGACGTTATTAGTCAGGAATAGGCCCTGGCAAATAATGAGGAGCACCAGATTTTTATTGAGCAAGGGGTGCTTGTTGGTCATGGAATGGAGTTTACGGGGAATCTGGGTGGTCTAGCGGTTTTATTGGATTCCCTAGAATTGGGCACCTTGAGGGCTTTTGGGGTTTAAATCTCGCAATTTTGCCAAGCCTGATGATTTAAAATGTAAGACTCCCTTCATTCGCAATGGGTGCGCTAAAAGCGGCTTGCAAAATGAGGATGTGAGACTGGCTGGGTAAAAACCTGGCTTTGTTATTTTTAAATATTGAGGAAATGTTCATGGCTGCCGAGAAATCAAAGATTATTTATACCCTGACAGATGAGGCGCCGCTCTTGGCAACCTGTGCATTTTTGCCAATTATTCGTACCTTTACAGCGCCGGTTGGCATTGAGGTTGTGAAGAGCGATATTTCTGTTGCTGCTCGTATCTTGGCGGAGTTTTCCGATTGTCTGACGGCTGAGCAGAAAGTACCGGATAACTTGGCGGCGCTCGGTAAGATGACTTTATTGCCAGACACCAACATTATTAAGCTGCCTAATATCAGCGCTTCCGTTCCTCAATTACTTGCAGCCATTAAAGAGTTGCAATTAAAGGGCTACAAAATCCCCAATTTTCCAGATGATCCTAAGAGCGAAGAAGAAAAAGTAACTCGTGCTCGTTATTCCAAATGTTTGGGAAGTGCAGTAAACCCAGTCTTGCGTGAAGGCAATTCTGATCGTCGCGCACCCAATGCCGTGAAACAGTTTGCTCGTCAGCATCCTCACTCAATGGGTGAGTGGAGCCAAGCTTCCCGCACTCACGTATCGCATATGCATGGCGGTGACTTCTATGCTGGCGAAAAGTCCATGACGATGACTAAAGCATGCGATGTGAAAATGGACTTGATAACCAAGAGCGGCAAAACCGTACTCCTAAAACCAAAAGTCTCTTTAATAGCTGGCGAAATCATCGACAGTATGTTCATGAGTAAAAAAGCATTATGCGAATTCTACGAAAAAGAAATCGAAGATGCTTATAAGACCGGCATGATGTGGTCCTTGCACGTGAAGGCAACCATGATGAAGATCTCTCATCCGATTGTATTTGGTCACGCTGTGAAGATTTTCTATAAAGACGCTTTTGCAAAACATGCCAAGCTGTTCGAAGAGTTGGGTGTTAATGTCAATAACGGCATGAGCAGTTTGTATGAAAAGATCAAGACTCTGCCAGAGTCTAAGCGCGAAGAAATTATTCAAGATGTACACGCTTGTCATGAACACCGCCCAGCATTAGCAATGGTGGACTCAGCTAAAGGCATTACTAACCTTCATTCCCCAAGTGATGTGATCGTAGATGCTTCTATGCCTGCAATGATTCGTGCTGGTGGCAAGATGTGGGGCGCTGATGGTCGTTTGCATGACACCAAAGCTGTCATTCCAGAAAGTACCTTTGCGCGTATCTATCAAGAAATGATTAACTTCTGTAAGACCCACGGTAACTTTGATCCAACCACCATGGGTACAGTGCCTAATG
>CAIJOE010000188.1 GCA_903822245.1 uncultured Actinomycetes bacterium | reverse complement strand
GGACCAGGAACAAATGGTTCCCAATTCTTTATTACTGTTGCTGAAACAGCTTGGTTAAACCGAAAGCACTCGATCTTTGGTGAAGTTACAGATGAAGCATCAAAGAAGGTTATTGATGCGATTGCCACAGTTAAAACAGGCGGACAAGATCGCCCAGCACAAGCAATTAAAATCAATTCTGTAACCATCTCCGAATAGTTAGATGGAAAAGAAGCAATCGCTCACAACGAGCCTGATTGTTGTAATTGTTGGCGCCTATCTACTTACCTACGTATTTCCTTCCCTTCAAAGCCAACTTGCTTTGCTTTATGGCGGAAACTTTGCAAATGGTTATTTCCCTGGCGTATCAACTGGCCAGTGGTATCGCCTCTTCACCGTTGCTTTAACCCACGGGGGTTGGATGCATTTAACTTTCAACATGTTGGCACTTTGGTCAATTGGTGAAAGCGTAGAGCGCTATTTTGGCAAAGTTAAATACGCGATTATTTTTATTGGCTCACTTCTTTGCGCATCGCTAACCTCGGTATATCTCGGGCCTCATAACATTGTTGCAGTTGGCGCATCCGGTGCAATCTTTGGACTATTTGGCGCGCTATTGGTTATTGGCAAAAAAGCAGGAGCTAATTACCAGAATGTAATAGGTGTAGTCATAGTTAACTTAATTATTACTTTTGTGGTGCCAGGAATTGATTGGCACGCACATGTTGGCGGCTTTATTGCCGGTCTAGTTATTTCCTATCCTTTAACATTTCTTAAGAGAACTTGAGCAACATCTAATACTTCAGTAGTTGATTGCCTTGCATTCATTCCATCAGAAACCATAACTCGGCAAAATGGACAAGCAACAGCAACTTGATCCACACCAGTAGCAATAGCTTCATCAACCCGGTTTAAGTTAATTCGCGTACCAAGAGTTTCTTCTTGCCACATTCTTGCCCCACCTGCTCCGCAACAAAATGAACGGTCCTGATTTCTTGGCATCTCAGTAATTTCAACTCCAGTTGATTCTAAGAGTTCGCGAGGTGGTTGATAGATCTGGTTGTGGCGACCCAGGTAGCAAGGGTCGTGATAAGTAATTGTTTGCTCACTCTTGTGAGGGCTAGTCTTTAACTTACCTTCTTTAATCAAAGTGTTTAGAAGTTGTGTGTGGTGGACCATTTGTAATTCAAAACCTTGTTGTTTATAATCTCGGCCAATAGTGGTGAAGCAATGCGGGCAAGTGACCACAACTTTCTTAACCCCACGAGAACTAAATGTTTTCTCTAAAGTTTCAATATTTTCCCTAGATAAAACTTGATAGAGAAATTCATTACCGGCTCGGCGAGCGGGATCACCAGAGCAGGTTTCGCGCTTACCTAGAACACCAAACTTGGTGCCAGACATATAGAGCAGTTCAGCAACAGCTTTCGTGGTTTTTTTGGCCCGCTCTTCATATGCCCCAGCGCATCCAACCCAGAATAAGTACTCCACATCTTCAGGGATAACATCTTCGATAACTTGAACCGGGAAATCACATTCAGAAATCCAAGCATCACGATCAGTGCGATTAGCGCCCCATGGATTACCGGCTTTTTCTAGGTTTCTAAAAGTTGCGCCGAGCTCACTAGGAAATTCTGATTCCACAAGCACTTGATAGCGGCGCATATTAACTATGTGATCAACATGCTCGATATCTACTGGGCACTCATTAACACAAGCACCACATGTTGTGCAGGACCATAAAACATCTTGGGTAATTACATTTCCAACTATTGGCTCATCGCTTTCAACTTTGGTCAGTGCGTGATCGCGCATCGCCATAATCAATAATTTTGGTGAAAGTGGTTTATCAGTATGCCAGGCAGGACACTGTGATTGGCAACGACCGCACTCGGTGCAGCTGGCCATGTCAAGTAGCCCTTTCCAAGAAATGTCTGCACTCTTACCAATACCAAAGATGTCATCTTCTTTAGGGTCTTCAAAGTTGATTGGCACACCATGTGAAATCATCTCTGGAAGTTCACCAAGTGCTGGTGAGCCATCTAGATTGCGCTTAAAGAAAATATTAAATGGCGCTAAGAAGCGATGCCAGGCAACTCCCATATTTAGATTTAGTGCGATGACAATAAACCAAAGCATTGAGACTAGAATTTTAATTGCGGCAATTAATTGCACTACTTGCATATCTATATAATCTTGATGTTCAGCACGGTCCAGGAAAATTACACAAAATACAACTGCAAGAATTGTGGCTTCAACGTAGTAAGCCTTTAGCGAAGCACTGCCTAAGAATCTAGAGGTTCGACTGGTGTGAACAAACCTGGTTACTTGGCGAATTCCGATCAAGGCAACAATTCCAATACCGGTTGCCCAAGCTATAAATAGAACGAAGTAACGATAGATAAACCAATTTCCAATTAACGGCAATGTGAAAGACGGGTCAACTAATTGGCCATAAGCAGTAATTAGCGTTCCGAGTAATGAAACAAACCCAACCATGACAAACCAGTGGGCAATTCCAGAGGCAGTAAAGCGCAGCATCTTTGAATGTGTCAGAACTTCTTTGAGCATTGCCTTGGCGCGAAGCCGCTTATTTAGAAATCGCGCAGGATCCTTTTGACCTCTTGCAATGCGCTCATAGAGCTCGACCGAGCGCCAGGCAAAAAGGGACAGGGCCAAGGTGGTGAGCAGCTCGGCAAAGAGGCTAAGGATCGTCATAGGCCAAGGCTAAAGCCAGGCTCGGGAATAAAGGGGCAATTGGGCTGGTTACCTAGTTAACTCAACTTGAGCCGGATCGACTCAATCTTTTGACAAGATCAGACTCAAGGCTAGAGAATTCAGACATGGTCACCCTCATTGGGGTCGTAAAAGGACCGGAATAGAAGGAGTAATAAATGGCTAGAGCAGTCGGTATCGACCTAGGTACTACTAACAGTTGCGTCTCAGTACTAGAAGGCGGAGAGCCTTCAGTAATCGCTAATGCCGAGGGCGCACGCACTACCCCATCAATCGTGGCTTTTGCCAAGAATGGTGAGGTACTAGTTGGTGAGGTTGCAAAGCGTCAATCTGTAACCAACGTAGATCGCACAATTCGTTCTGTTAAGCGCCACATGGGCACATCTTGGAACGTTGAAATTGATGGCAAGAAGTACACACCTCAGGAAATTTCAGCACGTATTTTGATGAAGCTAAAGCGTGATGCTGAAGCGTTTCTAGGTGACACAGTTACTGATGCAGTAATTACCGTTCCCGCATATTTTAACGATGCACAACGTCAAGCAACTAAAGAAGCTGGCGAGATCGCGGGCTTAAACGTTTTGCGTATTGTTAACGAGCCAACAGCAGCTGCTTTGGCATATGGTCTTGATAAGGGCGATAAAGAACAAACTATTCTAGTCTTCGACCTTGGTGGTGGAACATTTGACGTTTCACTTCTAGAAATCGGCGATGGCGTTGTAGAAGTTAAAGCAACCAATGGTGATAACAATCTTGGTGGCGATGACTGGGATCAATCACTCGTTGATTACTTAGTTAAGACATTCGGTTCTAAGAACGGAATTGATTTAACTAAAGACAGGATGGCGATGCAACGTATTCGCGAAGCTGCTGAAAAGGCAAAGATCGAACTTTCCTCCT
>CAIJOE010000187.1 GCA_903822245.1 uncultured Actinomycetes bacterium | reverse complement strand
GGTTTGCGCATCGGGGTGCATCCGGATAGATTCTGCTAAATAACGATAGCTTTCTGAATCTTGCGCAATCTTTTCGCCTAACCAAGGCAAGACCTTAAATGAATAAGTGTCATAAACAGGCTGCAAAAATGCATCCGGTTTGGAGAACTCCAACACTAGAACGCGCCCACCCGGTTTAATCACCCGACACATTTCGCCCAATGCCACATCTTTATGGGTCATATTGCGCAAACCAAATGCCACGGTGACAACATCAAAATGATTATTTGGAAACGGAATCTTTTCAGCATCAAACTGCACACAAGGTAAAGCCATACCGCGATCTAACAAGCGATCACGTCCCACACCCAACATCGATGCATTAATATCGCTTAACCAAACTTGAGCATCAGGATTACTACCCCAATCCGCTGCTTTGGCAAATGCCGCTGCAAGATCGCCAGTACCCCCAGCGATATCTAAAACCTTTTGTCCTGACCGAATATTGGCACGCGCAATCGTGATTTTTTTCCAAACACGATGCAAACCAAATGACATTAAGTCATTCATCACATCATATTTGTTTGCTACTGAATGAAATACCTCGGCAACCTTGCCGGCCTTTTCAGCCTCATCAACGCTTTGATAACCAAAGTGAGTTTTACTCATTAGTGACTTCCACAAGAATTACCAGCCACAATCATAGGCGCATCACGATCAAGGCCTGCAGCAGCCAATCTATCCAAATGCTCTTTCCACAACTGCTCTTGATTCTCACATAGGTACTGCAAGTAATCCCAAGAATATAGACCTGAATCATGGCCATCAGAAAAGCTCGGCTTTAATGCGTAATGTCCAACAGGCTCAAGGTTGGCAATCAAAACATCGCGCTTACCGGTTTGCAAAGTTTCTTGTCCTGGTCCATGGCCCTGAACTTCCGCTGAAGGAGACAGTACCCGCAATAGCTCAAAGGGCAGGCGATAAATATTACCGTTCTCATAAGAGAGCTCAAGTACCTTAGATTGCTGATGCACCACGATGTTATTAGGAATCATTAAACGAGAACCCTTTCAATGCCACCTGCATTTGCTTTGGCAACATAATCTTGCATCCAATTTTCACCAAGTAATTTCTGTGCCATCTCAACCACAATGTAATCAGCAGTGGTATCACTATCTGCGTCAAAGCGAGCTAAGCCCTGCAAGCAAGATGGGCAACTAGTTAGCACCTTAACTTCACCAGTAAAGTCATCCTTGCGTAAATCATTCGCAGCTTTTTCCATCTCAATTTGCTTGCGAAAGCGAACTTGAGTAGAGATATCTGGCCTAGTAACTGCTAAGGTTCCAGACTCACCGCAGCAACGATCGTTCTTCAAAATCGCTTTACCATCTTCTAATTGAATCAATTCATTTACGGTTTTCAAAGGATCCTGTAACTTCATTGGAGAATGGCAAGGGTCGTGATACATATACTTCACGCCCGTGACTCCAGAGAGCTTAACGCCTTTTTCTGCTAAGTACTCATGAATATCAATAATGCGGCAACCCGGGAATATCTGTTCAAACTGATAACCAGCCAGCTGGTCATAGCAAGTTCCGCAAGAGACCACCACGGTTTTAATGTCTAAGTAATTTAGAGTATTAGCAACCCGGTGAAATAACACGCGGTTGTCCGTGATCATCTTCTCAGCTTTATCAAAATCACCATTACCACGCTGTGGATAGCCGCAGCATAAATAGCCTGGTGGTAATACTGTTTGCACACCAACATTCCACAGCATTGCTTGGGTTGCTAAACCCACTTGCGAGAAGAGGCGTTCAGATCCACAGCCTGGGAAGTAAAACACAGCTTCGGTATCGGCAGAAGTTGTTTTCGGATCGCGGATAATCGGCACATAGTTTGCG
>CAIJOE010000186.1 GCA_903822245.1 uncultured Actinomycetes bacterium | reverse complement strand
GGGAAAGCTCGGTTAGCTCGCGGCAGAGATACATCGCGATCTGGCGGGCATTTACCAAAACCCGAGACCTAGACGTCCCACAAAGGTCATCAATAGTTAGTGAGAAGTAGCTAGCGGTCTGGGCCATGATGGTGCTAGCTGTTATTTCTGGTCCGCCGGCTTCTGGAATTAAATCCTTTAGAACAATTTCCGCCAATCCCAAATCAACACCTTGGCGATTTAGGGAAGCAAAAGCAGTCACACGAATTAGTGCACCTTCTAGCTCACGAATATTTGATGAAATCTTGCTAGCAATATATTCCAAAACATCATCAGGTGCGTTTAATTTATCTTGCGCAGCTTTCTTGCGAAGAATTGCAATTCGAGTCTCAAGCTCTGGTGGTTGGATATCTGTGATTAAACCCCACTCAAATCGGGAGCGCAAACGATCTTCCAAAGTAGTTAATTGTTTTGGCGGGCGATCACTTGAGATAACAATTTGCTTATTGGCATTATATAAAGTGTTGAAGGTGTGGAAGAACTCTTCTTGAGTACGTTCTTTATTTTCCAAGAATTGAATATCGTCAACTAACAAAACATCTAGGTCGCGGTAGCGACGTTGGAATACTGAAGCCTTGTCATCACGAATCGAGTTAATAAAGTCATTAGTGAATTCTTCTGAGGAAACATAGCGAACTCGAACCCCACCATAAAGCTCTTTTGCATAGGCCCCAATAGCGTGTAATAAGTGGGTTTTTCCAAGGCCAGACTCACCATAAATAAACAAAGGGTTATAGGCCTTAGCTGGTGCTTCGGCCACAGCCACTGCGGCGGCGTGGGCAAAACGATTTGAGGCACCAATAACAAAAGTTTCAAAAATATATCTTGGGTTTAATCGTGTTGGCTCGGCAGTTGTTGAGGTATTTGATTGACGGCCGGTTCCAGATTTTGGTTCTGGCTCTAGAAAATTCTCTACTTCAACCTCTTCAATAACTTCATCCTGAGCAACTTCATTAACTGTTACCGCAATACTAATTTTCTGATTTAGTTTTTCAGATAGGACTTCATTTAAAACCCCGCGAAGTCGAGTCTCTAAAACATCTTTAGCAAAATCATTTGGCGCAGAAAGCAAAAGATTTGAACCGCCTTCATTAGCGATTAACCCAACTGGTTTTGTCAGCGAGAGGAAAGCTCGGTGTTGCGGAGATTCCACTGCGACCAGGTCAATGACGCTGCCCCAAAGGGTGCCTAAATCCTGTGCCTCTAAAAGGGCCATCCCAACTCCAACCTCTAAAAATGCTAAAAACCCGAAAATCCATTATCCACATAGTTATCCACAGCCTGTGGTCTAAACCAGACCTTGAGCCTTTGGTTATTGGCCAAATCCCTAAAATCTGTGGATAGAGTGCGAAAGTAGGGGTTTCCTGAGAGAAATGCAAGTGGTTATCCACAAAATCCAGTAAGCGCAACCAAGCCTGGGGAACCCGGTTTGACCCTTATCAACAGGTGGCCGTAACCTTACGCCCTACGAGAGCTGTGACCCCGTTGGGTTCAACCCGACCGGGAGAGATTTAGGAGATTTTATGACAAAGCGCACCTTCCAACCAAACAACCGTAAGCGTGCCAAGAAGCATGGTTTCCGTGCTCGCATGGCAACGCGTGGCGGACGAGCAGTTCTAGCGTCTCGCCGCTCTAAAGGTCGCACTCGCATCTCTGCCTAACACGAACCTAACTCGTGCTTCCAGCAAAGAATCGACTGCGCACAAGTAAAGATTTTGCTCAAACAACAAAGACCGGCGTTCGAGCAACTTCTCTCTCACTTGTCGTATACCTTCACACCTCACCAGATTTAACAAGCCCACAGGTTGGGTTGATCGTCAATAAATCAATTGGTGGATCAGTCACGCGCCATCGCGTCTCGCGCCAACTTCGCCACCTCATCGCACCACTTATAGAAACCTTGCCAAAAAATTCCAAACTTGTTATTCGAGTCCTTCGAACAAATGAAGATTTTGGAAGCGAGCTAAAAGATTTGGTTTCTAAAGTTATTAATAAAGTACCGGTGAGTGCATGAAGAAATTACTTATCGCGCCAATCAAGTTTTACCAAAAACGGATCTCCCCTAGTTTTTCCCCAAAGTGCAAGTACTACCCAAGTTGTTCACAATACGCAGTCGATGCTGTGAGTGAATATGGAATTAGCGGAATAGTCATGGCGATTTGGCGGTTGCTGCGCTGCAACCCTTGGTCGCACGGCGGCGTTGATTATGTGAAACCAAAGAATTCCCAAAAAACCTTAATAGGAGCTAACTAATGAGCACCATTCTAAACCCATTGTATTTCGCTGTTTCTTGGGTCATTGTAACTTTCCACTCTTTGCTTGGTTATGTAGTTGGTAAAGACCAACACGAATCAATAAAGTGGTCACTTGCCATCATTGGTCTAGTAATCCTTATCCGTATCATCTTGATTCCTCTTTTTGTTAAGCAGATTAAATCCCAACGCGCGCTCACCGCCCTTCAACCACACATGAAGGAGATCCAAAAGAAATATAAGGATGATCGCCAGAAGCAATCTGAAGAAATGATGAAGCTCTATAAAGAGCACAAGACAAACCCACTGGCCTCATGTTTCCCAATCTTGGCTCAAGCACCTATTTTCTTTGCCCTCTTTACAGTTCTAAACGGTATCGCCCACAACCACCCACATGGTGTTCTAAAAGGCGCTCACCTAATTTCAGCCCAAAGCGCTAAGTTCTTTGGCGCCGATCTTTCATCTACATTCTTAAGTACCGGCACAAACACTCAAACAAAACTTGTAACTGTTGCACTTATTGTCTTTATGTCAGCAACAACCTTCACCACCCAACGTCAGTTGATGGTTAAGGGAATGCCAAAGATGGACTCATCAAATAACATGATGCTGCAACAACAAAAAATCATGCTTTATGTTTTTCCATTAATTTTTGCAGTATCTGGTGTTAACTTCCCAGTCGGTGTTTTAATTTATTGGTCAACGACAAACCTTTGGACACTAGGACAACAGTTCTATGTAATTAAGCGAAACCCAACACCAGGCTCTCCTGCATATGAAGAGCTTCAAAAAAAGCGCGCAGCAAAAGGTGAGCTAGCAGCTGGTGATGCTTCTGGAACAACCCAAGTAGAAGAGCCACCAGTTGTGGGGCAGCGAAAGCAGCCAAATAAAAAGAAAAAGAAGAAGTAACTTTAAATCACCACAAATCATCCCAAAAACGCATAAAAGGTATTAATACCCCACTAAGTGGGAAAAAGGAGCAGGAAAATGCCAGATACAGATAAGAGTGAAAAGACTGAGAAGAAGTCACTCGTAGCTCGCCTAGAAGAAGAAGGCGATGTTGCAGCCGACTACCTAGAAGCGCTTTTGGATATCGCAGACCTAGATGGTGACATCGATATTGATGTATAAAATGACCGCGCCGCCTTGGCTATTGCCGGAGGAAAGCTGGGTCACCTAGTAGGAGATCGCGGAGAGGTACTTGATGCACTCCAGGAGCTCACTCGCCTTGCTGTGCAGACTTCGACCGGAGATCGCAGCCGCTTAATGCTCGATATTGACAACTTTAGAAGTGACAAAAAGACTGAGTTGGCAAAGCTTGCCCATGAAGTGGCCGAAGAGGTCAAGTCTTCTGGCGAGTCAGTCAAACTTCGCCCGATGAACGCCTTCGAGCGCAAGGTTGTCCACGACACCATCCAGGATATTGGCCTAACCAGTGAGTCAGAGGGCGAAGAGCCAAACCGCTGCGTTGTAGTTCTTCCTGCCTAACTAGATCTTTAATAAATGAGCGTTTCACGTGAAACCTTAATTTCCACCTACTTTGGCCAGCGCCAAGAGGAGATCACCCGTTATGGGGAGATCTTGGGAAGTTGGGGGATTGAGCGTGGCCTAATTGGCCCCAAAGAGGGGGATCGAATCTGGGATCGCCATATTGCAAACTGCATTCCAATCACTTCCCTCATCGCCCAAAACATTAGATTGTTAGATATTGGCTCCGGGGCGGGTCTGCCCGGCATAGTTATTGCCCTAGCCAGGCCTGATCTAAAAGTTACCCTCCTTGAACCTCTTCAGCGCCGCATTGACTTCCTCCAAGAGGTAGTGGCCGAACTTGGTATTGAGGTAGAGATCAAAAGAGGGCGCTCTGATGGATTTAAAGGCTCTTTTGAAGTCGTCACCGCAAGGGCAGTAGCCCCGCTTCCTAAACTGGCCACCATTTCTTGGCATTTAGTTGCCCCAGGTGGCAGCCTTTTAGCAATGAAGGGGGAATCAGCGGTAGATGAATTAGCCGCGGCCAAAGTAGAGGCCCCTAAAGTCTTCAAAAAAGCAGCCGAATCCAAGGTTCATGAGATCAATTTGGGAGAGTTGCCAACAGCTCGGGTAGTGGAGATCAAAAAGGCTGGTTAGATACTCACGTGGATGATTCACGTGAAACATTAGCTGCTCCAAAAGTGATCGGCATCCGCCGGCTCAAGGAGCCAATGCCAACACCCCTAAAAACTCGGGTATTTACTGTGGCAAACCAAAAAGGCGGGGTCGGTAAGACCACTACCGCAGTCAATATTGCAGCAGCCCTAGCGATGGGTGGACTAAAGGTCCTCGTAATTGATTTAGATCCACAAGGCAATGCCTGCACCGCCCTTGGTATTGATCGCGAAGAGTTAGATGGAATGTATGAAGTATTAGTAAATGACGTTGCACTTGCAGATGTAGTCACAAAAGTTGCTGGCTTTCCTCACCTTGAATGCGCCCCAGCTGATGTCTCTTTAGCAGGAGCTGAAATAAATATGGTTTCTTTTGTTTCGCGAGAAGGACGACTCAAATTAGCTTTGGATAAATTTCTAGCATTGCGCGAGGCGCAAGGTGCCAGGCTTGATTATGTAATTATAGATTGCCCACCATCGTTAGGTTTGTTAACCGTAAATGCCCTCACATCTGCCGAGGAAGTTTTAGTTCCAATTCAATGCGAGTACTACTCACTAGAAGGATTGTCACTTCTATTAAAAACTTTAGATCAAGTAAAACAAATGTTGAATCAAAGAGTGCGAATCTCAACAATTGTTTTAACAATGTTTGATTCTAGAACTCGCTTAGCAAATGATGTTGCAAATAGCGTAAGACAACACTTTCCAAATGAATTAATAGATATTCCAATTCCACGCGCCGTAAGAGTTTCTGAAGCACCATCTTTTAATCAAACAGTAATGACATATGACGCATCATCTCCTGGCGCTATTGCTTATATGGGTGTGGCCCGCGAGATTGCAAGACGTGGTTCTGGAGAAACAACTAACCTAACATCTGGAGCACATAGCGCATGAGTACTCGCAAAGGTGGCCTTGGTCGCGGACTAGATTCACTTATTCCAACTTCAATTACCACCGCAACTGGCATAAGTGTTGCAACGCAAAATGAAGTTGATATTAATTCAATTCTTCCAAACCCAAAACAACCAAGAACTATTTTTGATACTGATGAACTAAATGAATTATCAGCATCGATTAAAGAAGTCGGTGTTATGCAACCTCCAGTCGTTCGTGACATTGGTGGTGGTAAATATGAATTGATTATGGGAGAGCGCAGATTACGCGCTTCTAAATTAGCTGGCTTGAAAACTATTCCAGTAATAATTCGCCAAACTCCAGATAACGAGCTACTACGAGAAGCGCTTCTTGAAAATATTCACCGCTCTCAACTAAACCCACTTGAAGAGGGCGCTGCTTACCAAAATTTATTAAACGATTTTGGTTACACCCACGATGAACTTGCAATAAAGGTCGGCAAGTCTCGCCCAGCAATTACAAATACATTACGCCTGCTAAATCTTCCTGCCACAGTCCAGCGCCGAGTAGCAGCAGGGGTTCTATCTGCTGGTCATGCTCGGGCGCTTTTAACGTTAAGTGATGAAAAAGAAATTGAGAAACTGGCCAATCGAATTGTTTCTGAAGGCCTGAGTGTTCGCGCAACCGAAGAGATTGTTGCCACCCACCAAGGATCTAAGAAAGTCAACGCTCCAAAGGCTGCCAAGTCCCTAACTCCAGCACTCAAAGAGTTAGCAGATGAACTATCAAACAAGTTGGATACCCGAGTCAGTGTGGAATTAGGTAAGCAAAAGGGCAAGATTACGATCGAGATTGCCAACCTAGAAGATGCTTATCGCATCAATAAATTAATTTAGTTCGCGAACCTTTAACTCAGTTTCCAGCACATGTCCTAAGGACTTGATTCCATCTCGAATACGTTCTGGTGTTGGATAGCAATAAGAAAGTCGCATCTCTCTAGTGCCAAAACCATCAGCATAGAATGCGGTGCCAGGAACATAAGCAACCTTTCCAACAATTGCCTTGGGCATCAAAGCTTTGGTATCAATTCCTTCTGGAAGTGTGGCCCAAACATAAAACCCACCACCAGGTTTGGTCCAAGTTGCACCCTTTGGAAAATACTTCTCTAGGGACTCAAGCATCGCATCTCTGCGCACTTTATAAAGCTGAGTAAATGAAGCGATCTGATCGCGCCATGGCTGATCAGAGAGATAACTAGAGATCGCTAGCTGAGTGAAGTTAGAAGGACAAAGAACTGATGACTCAAGGGCAATTACTAATTTTTCTTTAAGTGCTTGTGGAACTAGCGCCCAGCCAACTCGAAATCCTGGAGCAATTGTCTTTGAGAAAGAACCAAGATAAATAACATTTTCTGAATCTTCAGCGCGCATCGCGTCCGGTGAAGGTCGATCAAATCCAAGTAAGCCATAAGGGTTATCTTCAACCACAAAAATCTTTTCTTTATTACAAATTTCAAGGATCTCTGTTCGCCGCTCTGGTGAAAGTAGAACACCTGCTGGATTTTGATAGTTAGGGATTAAATAAAGGAATTTGATTTTGCGCCCAG
The DNA here is from genome assembly GCA_903822245.1 of uncultured Actinomycetes bacterium. GTDB lineage: Bacteria > Actinomycetota > Actinomycetes > Nanopelagicales > Nanopelagicaceae > AAA044-D11. The sequence goes on along the minus strand of CAIJOE010000186.1, from coordinate 5,734 downwards.
AAGCGCGAGTTGTGGAGATGGCTTCTCTAAGTGCTTGCGGAATTAAGCCATCGTTATCCATTGCCACGTGAACTACTTGTGCTTCATATTGCGAGAAAGTTCCAAGCGCGCCAACATAAGAAGGGGCTTCAGCCAAGACAACGTCGCCTGGATCAATAAAAATTCTGGAAATTAAATCAAGTGCTTGTTGGGAGCCAGTAGTAACAATTACATCATCTGGGTGAGCCGAGATTCCTTCAAGTGCCATCACATCACAAATCTGAGCACGCAGTTTGGGGTGGCCTTGTCCGCTGCCATACTGCAAAGCTTCTTGGCCATTTTCTCGAACTAACTTCTCAATAACAGTAGCCATCATCTCCATTGGAAAAGCTGAGAGATTTGGCATTCCACCAGCAAGTGAAACTATGTCGGGCCTAGATGCCACAGCAAATAGAGATCGAATCTCAGAAGGCTTCATCATGGCGGCACGATGGGCAAAGCGCTCAGTCAAATTCTGGGGCAAACCAGTTCGTACTCTTGAGATCTCTTCACTCATCTAGCAATCATCCCACAGAGAAGTAAGTGGGTGCGAACTAATTAGTCCTTTCGAATCCCTGCCCGACGTAGGTCTGAGATTCGAAGAGTTCCAGTTTTGGCATCATTTTCAGCAGATAAATAAAGGCGTTGGATTGCAATCATCAAGGATTCAACAACAGTTTCTCTAAATTGTGGGTCAGCTAATCTGGCCACATCCCCTGGATTAGATAAATAGCCAAGATCTAGTCGAACCGTCGGAGCTTTGGTCAATCGCAAGATATCCCAGGTTTTTGCATGGGTCCGGCAATTGAGAAGATCGGTTCGAGCCGTTATTTCGCGCTGCACGAGGGCTGCAAATCTTTCACCCACCACGGAATGAATCCCATGCAGATCACTTCCGTAGTAATAAGTTGCCACACCATGTGCTGATTCATTCTTGTAATTATCGGTATGAAGTGAGATCACTAAATCAGCCGTAGCTTTATTGGCTAAATCAATTCGCTCGCTATCGCTAGGCACTTTTGCGGCGCTTCTAGAGATAAAGACGGTAACACCAAGTGCGATTAGTCTTCCTTCTAATCTTTGGGCAATGTCAAAAGCTATCTCGCCATCCAAGGCATCAGAACTTGGATCTAGAACAATTACTTTATTTGCAAGAGCTGGGCCACGAACTGCGCGATGAGCATTATCGCGAAGAGTGGCCGGAGAACCACCGGAAACAGTTTTTGTAAGACGCACTAAAGACATAACAGTTGCTGGGCCACAAACACCATCACTTTTCTCACCAACGCTTTTTTGAAATTCTTTTACAGAGCTTTCAGTTCTTGGCCCAAAAACTCCGTCAGCCCGACCGCAATTAAAACCCATTTCTATCAATCTGGTTTGCAAAGTTGCCACATCATCACCGCGGATCATCTTTTGCGGGTTATAAGAAAGGCTTCGATCACCAAGCTTCCAACGGGCCTCTTCAATTGAGCGAAGAGTCATCTCATTTAATTCACCACTAACAACCAAACCACGTTCTTGTTGAAAAGCCTTTACCGCATCAATAACAACGACATCTACTTGATTTGATGCGGTGCTTAGAAAACCAAGGCGCGCAAGAGTATTTGTAACCTGCGCAATTACATCGCTCTGATTATTGATATCAGCAGGCGACATGTTTAGGAGAAAGCATTGCCTAGATAAAAGCTTCTAGTTCTTTGAGAAGTGCTGGCTTTGGCTTTGCACCAATGACGGTCTTAACAACTTCGCCATTAACAAAAACATTAAGTGTTGGGATTGAAGTAATTCCATACTTAATAGCGATTGCAGATTCTTCATCAGTGTTTAGCTTTACAACCTTTAGTTTGCCAGCATGCTCTTCGGCAATCTGATCAAGGATTGGACCAACAGCGCGGCAAGGACCACACCACTCAGCCCAGAAATCAACTAGAACTGGAGTTGTTGACTTTAGAACTACTTCTTCAAAAGTAGCGGTTGTTACTGGTTGTGCTGCGCTCATTTATTTTCCTTCGTTATCTATTTATCTTGAATGGGTTAATTGTAGTTTCAAACTGATTAATGTCCCGCCAAAAAACGCTCGGCATCAAGGGCCGCAGAGCAGCCAGAGCCTGCCGCAGTGATTGCTTGGCGGTAGGTGTGATCAACTAGGTCGCCACAAGCAAATACGCCCTTGAGGTTGGTATTGGTGCTGCGCCCAACGACCTTCACATAACCTTCATCATCTAGATCAATTTGGCCAACTAGAAGCTCGCTGCGTGGAACATGTCCAATGGCGACAAAAAGGCCATCAAACTTCTTCTCACTTACTTCATTTGTAACCAAGTTTCGAAGTTGGAGTCCCTCAACCTTTTCAGCGCCTAAAACATCAATAACTTCAGTATTCCAAATGAATTCAATCTTTGGGTTGGCTTGAGCGCGCTCAGCCATAATCTTTGAAGCCCTAAGTGAATCACGACGGTGGATTAAATAAACCTTAGTTGCAAAGCGAGTGAGGAAGTTTGCCTCCTCCATTGCTGAGTCGCCGCCACCAACAACTGCCAATTCTTTTTCGCGGAAAAAGAAACCATCGCACGTAGCACACCAAGAAACACCACGACCAGAAAGACGCTTTTCGTTTTCTAATCCAATTTCTTTATATGCCGAACCAGTTGCAAGAATTACAGATCTTGCTTTTACGGTATTTCCAGACCCATCTTTTAGGACTTTAATATCACCAGATAAATCCATTTCAACAATGTCATCAGTAATTAACTTTGAACCAAACTTTTGGGCTTGCTTGCGAAGTGAATCCATTAAATCAGGACCCATTACTCCATCTGGAAATCCTGGAAAGTTCTCAACATCTGTAGTGTTCATAAGTGCGCCACCTGCAGTAACAGAACCTTCATAGATCGTGGGTGATAGTTGAGCGCGCGCTGCATAAATAGCTGCGGTGTAACCAGCAGGCCCAGAGCCAACGATTACTAATTCCTGAACATCACTCATTTATCTACCTTTTCTTTTCTTCTTAATAGTTTCAAAAACACTAGTGATTTCATCGACTTTAAATATTTTGGCTAAGCCAAGGTAGCCAAGGCCACCTACTAATAGAACCACTGCTAGTCGCAGAGTATTCCCACCTGGGAGTCGGTTTCCCAGTAGCCACAGCGGCACAGCCGTGAACAGTGAGAAAACAGCTAGTTTTAAATAGAAACCGAGAACTTCACCTAAGGCAATTCGCACTTCATACCTTCTAAGTAACCGGGTTGTGAGCCAGGCCCCAACAAAATAACTAATTGAAAGCGCTGCGGCCAAACCAATAGTTACCCATTTAGCCGGAAGTGCTAGAGCCAAACCAACGGAAAAAGTGGCTGCAACAGCATTCATAATTGCATTACTTAAAACTTGTAATTTCACATTCTCAAAAGCATTTAGTCCACGAAGTGCGATCAAGTTTAGGCTCATTGGCGCTAAACCAAGGGCGAAGGCTGAAAGCACAAAACCTAAATACTTGCCATCAGCTTGGGAAATACCAAAGAAAAGTGTTTGGGTAATTAGGGGGCCAAAGAAAAGGAAAGCAATTGAGCTGGGAACTGTTATTAAGCCAACCAATCGCATCGCTCTAACTAATTGGTCATGTATATCCCCCACCTTCTTTTCCTGAGCAAATTTAGAAAGCGATGGTAAGAGCGCAGTAACAACTGAAATTGTTACCACTGAATGGGGCAACATGAAAACAAATTGCGAATAGGTATAGGGCGTGTAACCAACACCGGTAGTAATTCCCTCTTTTAGTGCGCGTACCGCTGCCCCCGTGGAAAGGTTGACCGTAAACAAATAACTTAGTTGTGAGATCGCCGCAAAGGCCACAGTCCAACTTGCAAGGTGAATAGATTTCTTTAATTCTGGATCGCGCCAATCAAAGCGCGGGCGAATCTTTATATGAGTCTTTGCAATTACTGGAATCAATATGAAAGCTTGGACAACATAGCCAGCTGTAGTTCCAACACCAAGCCAAATAATTTCAGAATGTGAAATATTGGCTACCGTTGGATTCTTAACTGCGTGTAAGAACCAAAGCAAGACCGCAATACCAACTAAGTTATTTAGAATCGGGGCCCACATCATTGGCCCAAACTTTCCTTTTGCATTAGCAATCTGGCTTAGTAGCGCAAATAACCCCATGAAAAAGATCTGAGGCAAGCAGTAGCGCATAAACAAGGTAGTTACTTCAAACTCAGGGCGACCTACATAACTAGTAGCAAATATCCGCACCAAGAGTGGGGCAATAATTACTGCAACAACAACTAATGCGCCAAGAAAGACACAAGTTGCGGTTACTAAACGGGAGATAAAAGCCGATCCCCCATCACTTCCATTTGTGGCCCGAACTATTTGTGGCACAAATACTGCGGTAAGCGCCCCACCAATAAGTAAGTTATATAAAATATTTGGCATCGTATTAGCCACATTGAAAGTATCACCAAGTAGTGCGGTACCAAGAACTGCAACTAGCAATAGTCCGCGGATCAAACCAGTTATTCGCGAAATGATGGTGCCAATTGCCATCACAGTTGAAGATTTTAAGAGCGCCCCGGTATTCAATTCTTACGCTTTCTAATTCGGCGAATACTTTGAACTACTGCAGAAAAGAAAAGAACTACGGCAGCCCCCGTGGTAATCCAAGTTGCTACCGGACTAATAACGCGCAATTGCAGCGGATATAGGACTGTTTGCCCCAATTGATTTCCCTGCATGGACTGGATACTCACAGATAAAGTGCTCGAACCAGAGGTAAGCACCTCAACTGGAATCATTATTTGAACTTTACCTTTGCCAGGAAGAACTTGATCTGGAACATCAGAAACAACAACTTTTCCATTTAGCGCAGCTACGGATAATTTAACTTTCGCGCTTGCCGGAAAGTCATTAATTAAAGTGATTGGCAGCTTCTGATGTGATGATGAAACAGTAAAGCGACCTGGAGCTAGGCGAATTCGGTGGTTTAAGTCGCGAGTAGTTGTTGCCAAATCTAAATCCAGGAAGTCGCGCAGCTCTCTGCTTAAATTTTGATTAAAAACGGATGCAATTCTTGCGTGTAAATTATCAAGGGCTAAGGGATCCATAAAACTTGCGTTTGCTTGGATTTCAGCCTGTGCGTCAGTGAAGGCTTGGATGGTCAGGGCATCTAGCTTGAAATAAGAATTTGATGGGTAAGCCTTTAAAGGTTGAACTTCACGCTCAAAGAAATTAGTTAGGCGTGAAACCCCAGCAGTTAAAAAGTAACTCTCATTATGAGGTGAGAGGCGGTGGATCCAATAACCAGAGGGATTTCCATACGGCAAGGCATATATCTGACTTCCCCCTGTTATTGACTTTAATTGCGACAACCAAATTTGCGCCGTTAATTTTCCGATCCCCTTACTTCCATCAAGTAATTGATAGTCAGAGGTCATAGCGACTACATCATCTATTAATTGGGCATCAATCTGCCAAGTGCGGGTACCTCTAGGAGGAGCAAAAACTAATTGACCTAGTCTTCCGTTATAACTTAAGGAAGTCGCCAATTCATCATCAAAAAACTTTCCATCAATCTGACGATGTGATTGATCACTAAGAACTACAACCGAATCGGCCTTAGCTATTTGAGGCACTGAAATAGAAATTAGTAAGGTAATTACAAAAAGTACTTTTTTCATATAACGAGTTCACCTGATTTAGCAATCAACTTCTT
>CAIJOE010000185.1 GCA_903822245.1 uncultured Actinomycetes bacterium | reverse complement strand
TCATCTAGGTTCTTACCAGTCATTGCCGCAACCGCTTTAACATGGCCAACATTTTCTGCAATTAGAACCAGTACAACTGGAAGAAATAGCAGCATTGCACTGCTATCAAAGGTTGGAGATGTAAATGAAGGCATTGCAAATAACTTTGCCGCTTTCACGCCGGTAAAATCAACATCTCCCATCATTGCCGCAACAACATATCCAATTACTAATCCGGCAAAAATACTGATTCTGCCAAGGAAGCCGCGGAAGAATGCTGAGATGAATCCAATCGAAAGCAGGGTGATTAATCCAACCTGCTGTCCTTGCATGAAATCATTTTTTGCTGCCCCAGCAAGATTTAAACCAATCACCATTACGATGGTCCCGGTAACAACTGGAGGTAACAATTTGTCGATCCAGCCCGTGCCAGCAGATTTGGCAATGAATCCAACAACAGCCAGAAGTACTCCGGCAGCAACGATTCCACCTAATGCAGCAGGGATGCCGCCTGAGGTTTTAGCTGCTGCAACTGGTGCAAGGAATGCAAAAGATGAACCAAGATAACTTGGTAATTTATTTTGCGTAATAACAATGAATAGGAGTGTGCCAATACCAGAGAAGAAGAGGGTGGTAGTAGGCGAGAATCCTGTGATAATTGGTACTAAGAAGGTTGCGCCAAACATTGCAGCGATATGTTGAATACCCATACCGAAGGTACGTGGCCAAGATAACCGCTCATCTATTGATACAACTTCTCCAGGCTGTATCTGTTTTCCATTTCCATGAAGTTTCCAACTAAGCATTTATGCTCCTTAATTGTCCGCACAGCCCAATTTGAGCTGTGCATTTCAGGCCCAAGGGGTGGGTGTTAAATAAAAAGAATAGAACTTAAGCCCTTGTTTACTCGTAGGTAAGGGCTAATTTTGCGAAAAATCTGACTTTTTTAAATACTCTCACGCTCAATTTCCTGCATGCGAAAGCATTGGGTAGTATTTGCCCATCAAGTGGATGCATACGCTCCCACCTACTTCGCTCCGGTGAACTGGTTGCTTCTTATGAAGCGCGGCTGTTTTTCGCTTGTGTAATGCCTTAACAACTAGCGAAACAGCAAGGAGAAATTATCAGCACAGAACCACGAATTAATGATCGAATTCGCGTTCCTGAAGTTCGGTTGATTGGTTATGAAGGTGAACAGCTTGGCGTAACAGCAATAGATAAAGCGCTCAAGTTATCTGAAGAGATCGGTTTAGATCTCGTAGAGATTTCACCAGATGCTAATCCGCCGGTCTGCAAAATTATGGATTTCGGAAAGTATAAGTACGAAATCGCGCAGAAAGCTCGGGAAGCAAGACAAAATCAGACACACATTGTTGTGAAAGAGATGCGACTTCGGCCAAAAATCGAACCACATGATTACGAGACAAAACGTACTCATATTGAGCGATTTTTATTAGGTGGCGACAAGGTGAAGGTAACTATTCAGTTTCGCGGTCGTGAGCAATCTCGACCAGAGTTGGGATATCGGTTATTACAAAAGATTGCTGAAGAGTTAGCAGAAGTAGCAATTGTTGAGTTTGCGCCAAAGCAAGAGGGACGCAATATGACAATGGTACTTGGGCCAGCTAAGAAGCCAGGTTCTACAAAAAAAGTAGCACCTAAAGAAGCAGCTCCACAAAAATAGTTTTAGAAGAGAAATTCAACAGGAGGTAAGAAGATGCCAAAGATGAAGACCCATAGTGGCGCGATGAATCGGTTTCGTGTTACTGGATCAGGATAGATCTTGCACGAGCGTGCTGGCAAGCGGCTCCTGCTTGAAC
>CAIJOE010000184.1 GCA_903822245.1 uncultured Actinomycetes bacterium | reverse complement strand
TAGATCGCCGCCGGACATCATTTATAAAAGCGCTTAGCGTTTTCTCATTAGAGAAGACCTGGGCGCTTTTTTTATGCACATATTTATTTGTTCACATTGATTTGGAAGATTTAATTTTTGGAGTTGAACAATTAGATACTTCTTCATCTATTGGATGGAGCGCGAGTGGCAACTGATGTTAAAGCTAGTATAAAAAAATTTGAAGCAATTTCTTTTGAACCAATAAACCAGGTTTATTTAGTTGGCCGAGTGAGTAGCTTGGCAGTTGCTAAAGAGCTTGCTAGTGGGGATAAAGTCGTTGAATTTAGGATCGTTATTGGCCGAAGTCAAAAAAGCAATAGGGCCAAAAGATCTCTAGACACCCTAGATATTGCTGCTTGGAGTGCGAAATGTCGAAAAACTGCCTTGGCCCTCAAAGTTGATACTTGGGTGGAGATCAATGGCGCGGTTAGAAGACGGTTTTGGCAAGCACCTACGGGCCTTGCAAGTCGCTGGCAGGTGGAGGCGGAAGAGATTATTCGCCTCTAGTGTCAATTAGTTATCGATATCGGCTCTTTTCGGTACCTTTAGACCATGGCTAAAGATTTTGCTTCCACTTTTCGAAAGTATGCCGAGGGGCTCTCGGCTGGTGAAAAGAGTGCTTCAGAATTGACTAGCGATTTAAGTCATTGGGTGAAGGAAAGTGCCGAGGATGTGAAATATAAGATTGAGTCTGAAATTGAAGCCGCTGCAATTCGTATGGGCTTTGTTCGAAGAAGTGATCTGACCGAATTGTTAAAGCGAATAGCGGATTTGGAAAAGGCCGTGAAGGCCAAATCCGGAGCAACAAAGAAACCTATAAAAAAGGCAATTAAGAAAACTAATATTAGAAAATCGACTACAAGTAAGAGGGTTGCTAAATGAGTGAATTCGAACAAGAGTCAGATAAGAGCTCCATCGATTCGATAAAGGCGAGAATTGCCGCCGTTCAAAGCAAGCCGCTGGAAGATCACTCTGCCGAATTTGAAGAGATCCACCTGCAACTTACCCAAGCGCTTTCAGAAATTGATGGTCTATAAGTTTAATGAAAACGAGATTAGATGCAGAGTTGGTCAGACGAGGGTTAGCTCGCTCGCGTGATCATGCTGCCGATCTAATTGAATCCAGGTCGGTATTAGTTACGGGAATCCCTGCGTCAAAGCCAGCCACTCAGGTAGATGCTGAAACTTCAATAACTTTACAAGGAGATCGTGATGATTTTGTTTCCCGAGGTGGCCATAAATTAGCTGGGGCACTTGATGCATTTCCACAAATTCAAGTCGCTGGTAAACGTGCTCTAGATGCAGGCGCCTCAACTGGCGGGTTTACTGATGTTCTTTTAAAGCGAGAAGTTGCTCAAGTTGTAGCAGTAGATGTTGGCTATGGCCAATTGGCTTGGGAGATTCAAAAAGATCCACGGGTGAGTATTTTAGATCGTACCAATGTGCGACATCTAACCATTGAACAAGTAGGGCAGCCAGTTGATTTAGTTGTTGCTGATCTTTCCTTTATCTCACTCACTTTGGTTCTACCCGCGCTAGTTGCAGTTTCTAGAACTTCAGCTGATTTCTTAGTAATGGTTAAGCCGCAATTTGAAGTAGGACGCGAGAAGTTAGGAGCCGGTGGGGTTGTTCGAGACCCACATCTTCGAAAAGCTGCAGTGCAGGAAGTTGCCGATTGTGCTTATGACATGGGACTAGGGTGTAAGGGCGTGGTTGCAAGCACCTTGCCTGGTCCATCTGGAAATGTTGAATATTTCTTGTGGTTGCAACGAGGAGCTGTGGAAATATCCGAAGCTGATTTAGATACCGCGATTGCAAAGGGACCGCAATGACAAATACAAATCGCGAGGTGTTATTAGTTATTCATCCGACGCGAAAGGATGCGGCCAAGTTTGGCAATGAGTTGGCAAAGGCACTTATTACTAAGGGTTTTAAGGTCTCGACAAATCGCAGCGATCTTGTTTCTTCTGCCAGTGAATTTAAAGATTCTAGCAATCTGGAAATAGCTGTTGTCCTGGGAGGCGATGGCACTATTTTGCGGGCAGCTGAATTAGTTCGGGGAGTACGGATCCCAATTTTGGGAATAAACATGGGAAGCGTCGGATTTTTAGCCGAGATTCTAGAACCAACAGTCGAGGAATTGATTGCAGCAATTTCACAAAATCGGATTAAATCTGAACCTCGATTGGTTTTAAGTTACGAAGTAATCCGGGGCGGTGCGGTAGTTAATCAAGGCTGGGCACTAAATGAAGTCACGATTGAGCGAAGTGCAAGTCAGATGGTTGAGATTTTCTTACAAATTGATAACCGACCACTTTCCAGATGGGGTTGTGACGGGGTTATTTGTGCAACTCCTACGGGCTCTACCGCCTATGCCTTCTCAGCTGGCGGACCAGTTGTGTGGCCTGAGGTAAGTGCGTTTATTCTACTTCCGTTGGCGGCACATGCACTTTTCAATCGTCCGATGGTTATTTCACCTGACTCAGAGATTGGGATTGATCTTGAATCTGAGACTGCTGAAGTTTCAGCCGATGGTATGCGAAAATTTAATATCGTGAAAGGCGATCGCATTATTGTTAAGCGTGATCCGCAAGAAGTATTACTTTCGCATATTGATGAAGGGCTTTTCACGGATCGATTAGTCGCCAAATTTAGATTACCGATCGAGGGCTGGCGTGGGGAAAGAGCGTAGTTCGTTATCAGAGTTAACTATTCGAGGAATAGGTGTCATTGAATCAGCCGAACTTGAGTTCAAACCTGGGCTAACTGTTTTAACGGGTGAAACTGGTGCTGGTAAAACCATGGTTCTTACGGCTTTAAATTTGATTCTTGGCTCCAAATCTGATGCGGATTTTGTGCGCAAGGGATCTGATCGTTTAGTAGTAAGTGGCAAATTCAAAGTAGGCGCAAATTTGGCAGATTCAATTGAGCAATCCGGGGGAATTGTTGAGGATGGGGAAGTAATAATCTCTCGCGTCGTCACGTCTGAAGGAAAATCAAAAATCACTCTCGGCGGAGTTTCCAGTACTGCAACACAGGTTTCAGAGTTATCCCAGTTGCTAATAGAGATTCATGCCCAAAGTAGTTCAGCTAGATTAGCTAAGAGTTCAGTGCAAAGAGAATTATTGGATTCTTACGGTGGCTATGAGACGGAGATTTCAGCCTACGAAACGGTTTTTCACAGTTATCAAGAATTGGGAAAACGGATTAAGGAGCTACGCAAACAACTTTCTGAACGCGACTCGGAGATAGATCGTCTAAAAGAATTTATCTCTGATTTTAGTAAACTCACTCCTGAGGCCAATGAGTTGGAAATGATCGATAACGAGATTTCTCGACTTGGATCTGTTGAGGCGCTAAACACTGGTTTATCCATTGCCTTATCGGCTCTTTTGGAAGATGAGAATTCAGCCGCGAACGCCATTCAAAGTGCCCGAAAGGCAATTGATGGGCTTAAAGGTAAGGATTCTGATTTAGATATCTTGATCGAGCAATATGGTGATCTTGTATATAACTTTGGGGAGATTTCTAGCGCCTTTTCACGTTATCTCTCGAAGTTAGAAGCTGATCCGCAGCGCTTTGAATATTTGCAATCTCGAAAATCAGATCTAAACAGCCTCTTGAAGAGATATGGAAAAGGTTCCGAGCGTGAAGTTTCTTATCAAAATTTGCTAATTGAAGGGGCAGATGCAAAGCAACGATTGCAAGACTTATCCGGAGGCGATGCCCGCTTAGTTGAACTTGAGAAAGAAGCACTGAGCCTCTTCACTAAGTTGAGTGACTGCGCAATGGTGTTGACCCAAGCTCGTACTAAATCTTCGAAGGAAATATCTAAGGCGATCACTGCCGAAGTTGTTGGTCTGGCGATGGCAAATGCGCAAGTTCAAGTCGAGATAACTTCAGGTGATTACGCCGATATTCGTAGTTATTCAAATGTCGGAGTCGATGAAGTGTCATTCCTTTTCACAAGCCATAAAGACGGAAATCTCCTGCCAATTTCCAAGGCCGCAAGTGGTGGCGAACTATCTAGAGTTATGTTGGCTTTAGAAGTTGTTCTCGCCAAGAATTCTCCAGTTGGAACTTATATTTTTGATGAAGTTGATGCTGGAGTTGGAGGCAAAGCCGCCGTGGAGGTGGGAAGACGTCTAGCCGCACTTGCCAAGTCATCTCAAGTTATCGTTGTCACGCACTTGGCTCAAGTTGCGGCTTGGGCAGATAATCACTTAGTGGTGTCAAAAAGTGAAAATGGTTCGGTGACACAAAGTAATGTAAGTGAGGTTACGGGCGAGGCCAGAAAGCAAGAAGTTGCCCGGCTTCTTTCGGGTCAAGATAAATCGCTCACAGCTCAGGAACACGCAGCCGAGTTATTGGCGATGGTGCAAGATTCACGCTAGATCAATGATAAGTTAGCCTTCCATGACCGCCTCTCATGTAACCAAGCATATTTTTGTTTCAGGAGGCGTAGCCTCAAGTCTTGGTAAGGGGCTTACGGCCTCAAGTCTGGGTCGATTACTAACTTCAAGAGGGCTTCGAGTTACTATGCAAAAACTCGATCCCTATCTAAATGTTGACCCTGGAACGATGAACCCCTTCCAGCACGGGGAAGTTTTTGTAACCGACGACGGGGCTGAAACAGATTTAGATGTTGGTCATTACGAGCGCTTTTTAAATACCAATCTTCATGGTTCAGCTAACGTAACTACTGGTCAGGTTTATTCCAACGTGATTGGCAAAGAACGACGCGGGGAATACCTGGGAGATACTGTGCAGGTAATTCCACATATCACTAATGAAATCAAAGAACGTATTAGAGCTATGTCGGGCCCAGAAGTTGATGTAGTTATCACCGAGATTGGTGGCACTGTCGGAGATATTGAATCCCAACCATTTCTAGAAGCCGCTCGGCAAATTCGACAAGATGTTGGTCGAGATAATGTCTTTTACCTGCATGTTTCACTTGTTCCGTATATCGGTCCGTCCGGTGAATTGAAAACTAAACCAACACAACATAGCGTTGCAGCACTTCGCTCAATAGGTATTGCACCTGACGCAATTGTAATTCGTTCGGATCGTCCAATTCCAGATGGGGTAAAGCGCAAGATATCTGCGATGTGTGACGTTGATCTAGAGGCAGTTGTTGCAGCAGTTGATGCGCCATCAATTTATGACATTCCTAAAGTGTTGTTTTCTGAAGGCTTGGATGCCTATATCGTCAAACGTCTCTCGCTAAAAGCAACAGATGTCGTCTGGGGAGAGTGGGACGCGCTGCTTGAGCGAGTTCACCACCCAAAGCATCAATTAAGTGTGGCACTGGTTGGTAAATATGTGGATCTGCCAGATGCTTATCTGTCTGTGACAGAAGCACTTCGTTCTGGCGGTTTTGCAAACGATGCCAGGGTTAATATTAAGTGGATCGCCAGTGATGATTGTGCGACACCAGAAGGTGCAAAGGATGCGCTAGAAGCAGTGGACGCAGTTTGTATTCCTGGCGGATTTGGTGTGCGAGGAATTGAAGGAAAGCTTGGCGCCCTCAAGTTCGCTCGCGAAAATATGATTCCAACACTTGGTCTTTGCTTGGGATT
>CAIJOE010000183.1 GCA_903822245.1 uncultured Actinomycetes bacterium | reverse complement strand
TGGGTCGCTCCGGCCGATACAGCGCTAGGGGCAGAAATCGCCAGCGAGATTAGGCCGATCACAAATAGAGCGACGGACTTTTTCTTAGTTGAAACGCGCATTTTCGACTCCTTGGGTAGCTACTTGATTAGTAACCGTAAGAAGGCGCCATTTTTATGCGGCAACTTTGCCTAATACTCCTTGCCCTTCTCTCTGATTTCGTGATATCATGATGTCATGACTAAGCAAACAACTTTGCGCCTCCCCGATGATCTTGCCGATCAAGCAGAAGTCGTAGCAGCTGTAAGAAATATAAGTGTTAATCAATTAGCCATCGAAGCTCTTCAAGCCGAGATCTCGCGCATGAAAGATGATGATCAATTTATCGTCGATCTTAAATTACATTCGAAAAAGCATAAAAATCTTCTGGATCGCCTAGCTAGGTGACCTCGTACCTGACTTTGAATCAGGTACTGCATATTGCTGAAGAAGTAACCGGTGTATCACTTGAAACTCTGGCACGAGTTTCTCAATTACATCTTCTAGCTTCAGCAGTTGCAGCGCCCCAGATAGAACTAATCGGATTAGACCCATATCCAGAACTTTCAGATAAGGCTGCGGCATTGGCCTTTCATATTGCACGAAATCATGCACTCCCTGACGGGAACAAACGACTTGCTTTTCTTTCAGCTTTCGAATTCTGTTGGATCAACGGTTTCGAAATGGAATTCGATATTGACGAAGCGGAAGCAATCTTCTTCGGACTTGCCAGCGGCGAAATTTCTCAAGAGGCTCTTGCGATTTGGATAAAGAAAACTCTTCGGGAGCGAAGCTAGTTAGATCTGCACGCCGATGTATTTGGTCTGCAAGAACTCGTGAATTCCATCGAAGCCGCCTTCGCGACCTAACCCAGATTGTTTCACGCCACCAAACGGTGCGGCAGGATCTGAGATAACACCCTTGTTAATCGCAACCATTCCAGATTCCATTGCCTCTGCTGTGCGCAGAGCTCGAGTTAAATCACTTGAGAATACATAACTGATTAGTCCGAACTCAGTGTCATTGGCTAGTGCAATTCCTTCAGCGTCGGTATCGAAGATAACCACTGGGGCTACTGGACCAAAGATTTCGTGCTTCAAAATTGGGTTGTCTTTAGCCACTGAGAGCACGGTTGCTGGGTAGAAAGCGCCTTCTCCGATGGGGGTCTTGCCGCCGGTTTCGACCTTGGCCCCAGCTGCGATTGATTGATCAACTAACTCAGCAATCTTGTTACGTTCTTTAATCGAGACGCTGGCACCCAAAGTTGTTGTGACATCAGTGCCGCGGCCGACTACAAAAGCTGACATTGATTTGGTTAGTTCAGCCATAAATTTTTCAGCGATTGGTCGCTGCACATAGATGCGATTTGCTGATGTACAGGCTGCGCCACCATTGCGCATCTTGGCTAGTAACAATTGCGGAATTGTTACGGCAAGATCTGCATCATCGTGCACGATTACTTGGGCATTACCGCCGAGTTCCATTGAACAGCGAATAACTTTATCGGCCGCTTCTTTTAGAAGAACCCGACCAACTTCAGTTGAACCAGTGAAAGATAAATTCTTAACGCGCGAGTCATGCAGCATTTTTGAAATTGCAGGTCCGGTTTTTGCGGGGATAACTAAGTTCAAAACACCTTTAGGTAATCCAGCACGTTCCAAAATATCAACGATGTGCATTGCAGTTAGCGGAGTTTCGGTTGCAGGTTTTAAAATCATCGTGCA
>CAIJOE010000182.1 GCA_903822245.1 uncultured Actinomycetes bacterium | reverse complement strand
TAGAAAATTTACTCGTGGAAATACGAGTGAGTGCGAATAAATATGGTCGGATGGCCGAGAGGCGAGGCTCAGGACTGCAAATCCTGCTACACGGGTTCAAATCCCGTTCCGACCTCCATAATAAGTAATTGGAAATGCAAGAACTGTTGGACTGGATTGGATCAAGATGTCAGAACTAGAAAAGTCTGAACGCCCTTGGGGCCGTTATGAAGTTCTACAAGAATCTTCTAGCCATAAAGTAAAAACAATCTGGATGAAACCTGGTTCTCGCCTTTCTTATCAACGCCATAAATTCCGCGCCGAACATTGGTTTATTGTTCAAGGCACCGGCGTTGTAACCATCGATGGCATTGATTCACCTGTCAAAGCTGGCGACACTGTTGAATTTGATATCGGGGTGCTCCATCGTTTGGCTAATACTGGAAATGAAGAGATTGTTTTCGTAGAAGTTCAAACAGGTACTTACTTCGGTGAGGACGATATTGAGCGTATTGAAGATGATTTTGGACGTGCTGGAAAGTAAAAGGTAATATCTTCTCCATAGCAAGGATCGTTGGCTCAGCGGTAGAGCACCACATTGACATTGTGGGGGTCACTGGTTCGATCCCAGTACGGTCCACTCTCAAGTAATTAGCAGGTGGGAGAGAATTATTTCATCACTGCTCGCAAATATTCCAACTTTCGTATTAACCACATTTCTTCTCGCTGCCGTACCCGGCCAAGGTGTTGCAATGGTTTTGCGGCAATCTATTTTGGGTGGTTCTAGAGCTGCGCTTTATTCAATAATTGGAAATAGCCTTGGCCTTTTCATTTGGGGCGCCCTGAGTGCAATTGGGCTCTCTGCAATCTTTTCCACCTCCCACACCGCCTACTCAATTCTTAAATGGACCGGAGTTAGCTATTTAGTGTTTCTTTCGATTCAAACATTGCTGCATTTGAAAAATAGTTATGGAAAATTTAATTTGGATTCAGGCGGTGAAATTAAACCTTGGCCCGCTATCAGATTGGGATTAATCACCAACTTAACTAATGCCAAGGCTGCCGTATTTGCTGTTGCATTCTTGCCCCAATTCGTTCCCCCAACATTCTCACTTGGCTTGGGAATATTCATCTTTGGTTGCCTTTGGCCTCTGGTTTCAACTAGCTGGTACTTAATACTGATCTGGACGATTGATAAATCTTCAGTCTTCATTCAAAAACCGAAAGTTCGCCGGCTACTAACTGCAATTTCGGCAATTGGAATAATGGGACTCGCAATCGGTTTAGCCCTCACGTCAGCGCGTTAGCGTAGGTTTGACACATGAGTAGCGCCTTTCCAAATCCCCCGGCAGATAACTGGCAGCCAGGATTCGAATCAATTGGTCGCACCCTTGCAGAAACGACCTTTGTAGTTGTAGACCTTGAAACAACTGGCGCTTCTCCTAAGGATGGAAATGGCATCACCGAAATCGGAGCAATGAAAGTTCGAGGCGGTGTGGTGATCGATGAATACACAACCTTTGTAAACCCAGGAATCCCGCTGCCTGTCTATATAACCGAATTAACAGGCATAACGGATTCGATGTTAATTGATGCTCCTGGCATTGAGGAAAGCCTTCCAGAACTAATGGAATTCTTTGGGCCAAGTGATGAAAGTATTTTGGTTGCCCATAATTCACCTTTTGATATCGGCTTTTTAAAAGCCGCGGCCTCTTCCATCAAATACCCATGGCCTGGACATCAAATTATTGACACTGTTCGCTTAGCAAGATTGGTAATTGAGCGATCGGAAATCCTTAACTTCAAGCTCTCCACACTCTCTGAATTCTTCCAAACCCCAACTCCCCCAACGCATCGAGCATTGGACGACGTTAGAACTACTGTCGATGTTTTACACCGATTGATCGAACGATTATCAGGCTTTGATGTCTTTACCTCAGAGGACTTACTTCAATTTATGAAACGACTTCCCGAAAATAAGAGGCCTAAATTTTAGTTGTGACTCGCTGCCAATTCTTGCGTGTAAGCACCCCAAGTATCTAGAAGTTCTAAGGCTTTGCCAGAATCAATGGCCTGCTGCGCCATCACATAAGCGTTAGCTATTTGTTGGGTCAGGCCAATTCCATAATCTGCTTTGAATGCTGCAATAGTGATCGCTGCATTAAGGGCAATTGCATCTCTGATGGGACCTGGCTTGCCAGCAAAAACCTCACGAATTATCTCTGCATTTACCTGGGGAATCCCCCCGACCAAAGCTGAAAGGGGCGCCCGTTCAATTCCAATTTCTTGCGGTTCAAATGAATGCTTAATCATTTGCCCGTCGTGAATCTCATAAACCGTAGAAGTCGTAGCCAGAGTTAACTCATCTATTCCATCATCACCTCGAAATGCAAAGCCTTCCCCGCCACGATCTGCGATTACCTTGGCCATTACTTCAAGCTTTGGAAGTGGCGCTACTCCAAGAGCAATCACTTGAGGTTTGGCAGGATTTGCTAGTGGACCCAAAACATTGAAAACCGTTGGAACACCTAGGGCTCGTCTGGCTGGAGCGGCATAACGAAGTGCGGAATGAAAAGTGGTTGCCTTTAGAAAACCGATTCCATATTTGTGAACTGATTTTTCAACATCCTCACCAGTTAGTTCGGTAGCAATACCAAGGGCGGCAAGTACATCAGCTGAACCAGACTTTGAAGATGCAGCAATCGATCCATGCTTAACTACCCTGGCACCTGCCGCCGTTGTAACTATTGCAGCAGAGGTAGAGATATTGACTGTGTTCTTTCCATCGCCACCTGTTCCAACTGGATCAACAGCGCGCTCGGAGATCGAAATTGGAAGGGCATATTTGTAAAGCATTTCAACTAGATATGAAATATCAGTAGCACTCTCGCCCTTATCTTTTAGAAGTAAGGCAAATTTCTTGATGTTTTCTTCATCAGCCCGGCCTTCAAGAATTTCGGTCATTACGAAAGTTGCTAACTCGGGTGTTAAATCTTTCTTACCTGAAAGATGGTTAAAAAGTGGCTCCCAGAGATCTGCCATTTATTTAGGAAAGCAAACTGCTGTGCTTGGTCAGTAAGTCAGAGACTTTTGCTGCCAGGGTGAACGGGTCGATTGGATGCAAAACTACATCATCGGCTCTAGACCATGAGGCGAGCCAGTTATCTTGAACGCGACCAGCAATTGCTAGAACCGGTGGACAATTGAAAACTTCATCTTTTAGTTGTCTGGCAATGCCAAGACCTCCTTCAGGAACGGCTTCCCCATCCAAAATGAATAGATCTACTTTCCGACCCTCATCAAGGTAAAGGCGAAGAGCTGGTCCGGTGGCAAATTCCAAAATCTCGTGCTCTGGCAACGAAGTAGATACTCGAGTTCCAAGGGCTTGAATAACCGAGTTTCTAACCAACTGATTATCAGAATAAACCGCAATCTTTAGCCCACCTACTGGGGCGCTGGCGCTTTGACTCATGCCCAAAGTCTAGCCATCAAAAGGCTAACTTCACGCGTGATCAGATTCACCCGAAGGCGCTGGCCACAAGAGGGTCAAGGAATCTGCATTGCGGGCAAAATCGGGAATAATCTCCCGCATGACATCTGCTGCCCAAGCCTCCTTTCCAGTGCGTACTAACCGCCCAAGTGCGGTCGCTGTGGGAACTATCGTGTGGCTATCTAGTGAATTGATGTTCTTTGCGGCTCTGTTCGCAATGTATTTCACAACTCGCGCAGTGCAAGGTCCTAAGGTTTGGCTTGAATCAACTTCAATGCTTAACGTTAAGTTCGCAACAATTAATACAACCGTGTTAGTTCTCTCTTCAGTAACTTGCCAATTCGGGGTATTTGCCGCCGAGCGTTTTCAAGCTAGACGCAGTGGTTCCATCTTTCAATTTAATAAATGGGGAATGCGCGAATGGTTTGCCCTGACTTTCTTGATGGGATCTTTCTTTATTGGTGGTCAGGTTTATGAGTATGCCAACCTAGTTCGCGAATCACTTTCTCTTTCATCTAATGCTTACGGTTCAGTTTTCTACATCACAACCGGCTTCCACGGACTTCACGTGACTGGCGGACTTATTGCTTTCCTGATTGTGATGGTTCGAGTCTTTAAGGCGCAAAAATTTGGTCACAATCAAGCAACTACCGCAATTGTTGTTTCCTATTACTGGCACTTCGTAGATATCGTTTGGATCGCTCTTTTCTCAGCGATTTACCTAATTAAGTAGAATGGTTAAAAGTTAAATATGAAATTTGGTATCGCCAAACTCTCTAGTTACCGTCGCCACCGTTTTGCTGCGCCGGCGCTACTACTAGTAGCACTTCTAGGAGTGGGATCCACTTTCTCGGTAGCAAGCGCACTGACGGCCAGCAAGGCAGAGACACAAAGTGCAATGTCCACCCAAGTTTCAGAAGGAAAACAGATTTTTGAACGTGGTTGTTCATCTTGCCACGGGCTAAATGCTGAAGGTTCAAAAATTGCACCAGCACTCATCGGAGTTGGCGCCGCATCGGTCGATTTCCAAGTTGGCACAGGCCGCATGCCAATGGCTGATATGAGTCAACAAGCCATGCGCAAACCACCTGTTTACAACGCTGAGCAAAGTGCAGCACTTGCCGCATATGTTGCTTCACTTGCACCTGGACCTGCTTCAGTAAATGAAGCCGCTATTACTTGGCAGCGAGATGGCAATACTGCCCAAGGTGGCGAGCTATTTCGCACCAACTGCGCAATGTGTCATAACTTTGCGGGCCAAGGGGGCGCACTTTCACAAGGTAAGTACGCACCAACCTTGATGGGCGTGGAAGCAAAATATATTTATGAGGCCATGATCACTGGCCCACAATCAATGCCAATCTTTAACGACAAGACAATTTCTCCAGCCGAAAAACTTTCAATCATCAAATGGTTGAAGGCCGCGCAGAGTGAGCCAAGTCTTGGTGGAGCCTCATTGGGTCGTACTGGTCCAGTTACTGAAGGACTACTTGCTTGGGTTCTAGGACTAGGAATTCTTATCGGTATTGCGGTATGGCTAGCATCGAAGGCGAGATAAATAATGTCAAACGAAATTTCTAAGTTCCAAGATCCTGGTCTGCCAGCCCACCAACATCGCAAGTCAGATACTGATCCAAAGGCTGAAAAGCGCGCTGAGCAACAAGTAGCAATTCTCTTTCTTATCTCGGCTGGCGGAACTGTTCTCTCAATAGCGTCCTATATCTTTATTAAGCCAGGAAAGTTTGTCTTCCTACCCATCATGGGTGATGTAGATGCGCATCAACTATTCCTGGGTCTTGGTATGGCAATAGCACTTTTGTTTATTGGTTTTGGCGCCGTTCAATGGGCCAGGCGTTTAATGCCTGATGAAGAAGTTGTCGCAGAGCGACATGAATTTCGTTCAGAAGAAGTAGACCGTAAAGATTTTGTTAATACCGTTAAAGAACGTGCCGGAGTTGCCGGCCTGGGTCGTCGCACACTTATCAAGCGTTCCCTTGGGTTAGCACTTGGTCTTTCCGCTCTTACACCGCTTGTTTTACTTCGTGATTTAGGCCCACTGCCAAAGAAGCAACTCAATAAGAACTCGTGGGAAGCGGGAACCAGGCTGGTAACTGACCCAGGTGATCGTCCACTGCGTCCTGAGGATTTAGAAGTTGGATCAGTTGCTCAAGTTCTTCCGGCCTTAAAAAATGGTGAAGAACGCACCCTAGAAAATATTGGAACCGACGCTGTGCTTTTAATTCGTCTTCGTCCAGAAGATTTCCAATTAAATCCCGAGAGACTTTCTTGGACTCATGATGGAATAATTGCTTTCTCAAAGATTTGCTCTCACATGGGGTGCGCAGTTGCCTTATATGAGCAACAAACCAAGCATCTTTTATGTCCATGCCACCAATCAACATTTGATGTGACTCGAGCTGCAAAGGTCATCTTTGGACCTGCCGCACGGCCTCTTCCTCAACTTGCAATCACCTTAGATGAGCAAGGATATTTAGTGGCTAAGCAAGGCTTTACCGAACCAATTGGACCTAGCTTCTGGGAGCGTTCATCATGAAAAAATCTGAGAAGATCGCAGGCAATGTAGCCAATTACGTTGATGAACGTACTGGCGCAGCCAAATGGCTGAAGAAGAACCTAACTAAGGTATTCCCAGACCACTGGTCCTTTATGTTAGGTGAAGTAGCCCTGTACTCATTCATCATCTTGCTTCTTACCGGAACATTCCTAACATTTTGGTTTGACCCTTCTATGCGTGAAGTGGTTTACAACGGCGGATATCAGCCTCTTTCGAACGTAAAAATGTCTGCTGCATACGCTTCATCCCTTCATATCTCATTCGATGTTCGTGGTGGACTATTGATGCGCCAGATTCATCACTGGGCCGCACTGATTTTTATGGCAGCAATGATTGCGCACTTAATGCGTGTCTTTTTTACCGGCGCTTTTCGCAAACCTCGTGAAGCTAACTGGTTAATCGGTGTCGGACTTGTAACCCTAGGAATTGTTGAAGGTTTCCTCGGTTACTCACTCCCAGATGATCTACTTTCTGGAACTGGCCTTCGTATCGCTGAAGCGATCTTGCAAGCAATTCCAGTTGCTGGTTCATATCTTGCATTCTTTGCCTTTGGCGGCGCTTTCCCAGGTCATGTCTTTATCCCGCGGATATATACGGTTCATATTTTGTTATTGCCCGGAATTTTCCTTGCTCTAATTACCGTCCACCTAATGTTGGTTTGGTATCAGAAGCACACTCAATACCCAGGTCCTGGGCGTACCGAGAAGAACGTTGTTGGTTATCCGTTGATGCCGGTATACATGGCAAAAGCTGGCGGCTTTTTCTTCATCGTATTTGGTGTTACAGCTTTTCTTGGCGCAGTTGCCTCTATCAACCCAATCTGGCTCTATGGCCCTTACACACCGGGTCAAATCTCTGCTGGATCACAACCCGACTTTTATATGGGTTGGTTAGATGGTTTAGTTCGAATGTCTCCCCCATTAGAAACTCACGCTTTTGGTCACACTATTTCATGGAACATTCTTATTCCAGGACTTATCGTGCCAGGAATTCTTTTCACTGGCATGGCGCTCTATCCATTCATCGAATCCTGGATGACTGGAGATAAGAGAGAGCATCATCTTCTAGATAGACCTCGAAATAATCCAAACCGCACCGCACTTGGTGCGATGTCTATTGCCTTCATGTTGGTTATTTTGATCAACGGCGGAAATGATCTAATTGCAACCCACTTTTATCTGACGATTAACCAGATCATGTGGTTTACCCGCATAGGTGTCTTTGTAGTTCCACCAATTGTCTTCATCATTACCAAGCGACTTTGTCTGGCATTGCAGCGCAAAGACCGTGAGATCGTCCTACACGGCCGTGAAACCGGTCGTCTAGTTATGTTGCCGCACGGTGAATTCATCGAAGTTCATGAAGAACTAAGCGCTGAGAAGAAATACACACTTACTCAGCATGAACAGCCAAGAGCACTTGAAGTCCCAGATACTGATGGCCGCGGAGTTCGCAACCCGCAAGGGATCAAAGGAAAGCTTCGTGCTCGTATGAGCCAAGCGCACGTTGAGCAAGTCTCTGCCCCTTCAGAATCTGAAGCAAAGGCACTTGAAAGCGGACATCACTAACTTACTTTTGAAGTAAGTTTGGCAAATGCTTATTCGTCCAGCAAGAACTGATGAAGGTCAATTAATTGTTGATCTTATTTATGACCTTGCCGTATATGAAAAAGAGCCTGACTTAGCAGTTGCAACTTTGGAACAAATAAACTCAGCCTTCTTTTGCCAAAACCCAGCAGTCTTCTGTTACTTAGTTGAAGATGACACCGGAAAAGTCGTTGGATTTGCAACTTGGTTTCTCAATTTCTCAACCTGGACTGGTACCCATGGTGTGTACTTAGAGGATCTCTTTGTTGAGCCCTCGGCAAGAGGTAAGGGTTATGGCAAAGCATTACTTGTCCATCTAGCAAAGCTTTGTGTGGAGCGCGGCTATCACCGCTTCCAATGGTGGGTTTTAGATTGGAATAAGCCCTCTATCGATTTTTATGTATCACTTGGCGCCGTCCCACAAGATCAATGGACCGTTATGCGAGTTGATGGCGCGGCTCTAGAACGGCTTGCAAAAAGTTGAACTCCGTAAGAGATTTCATAGCAACTGGGCCACTTGTTTTATTCTTTTTCCTTGCCGGCATCGAATTAAAGGCCGAACTTATCGATGGGTCATTTAAAAAGCGCTTTTCTTTCTTAATACCTTTCGCTGCCGCACTCGGTGGGATGCTAATTCCAGCCCTACTTTATTTTTCACTATCTAAATCTCTTGGTTCTAATTCAAATGCCTGGGGCGTTCCAATGGCCACCGATCTCCCACTTGCTCTACTCGCCTTGTCACTCTTTGTCACGCAAGTAGCAAAACGCATCCGTGGGTTCCTACTTGCCCTGGCGATTGCCGATGATATTGGTTCGATAATTGTTGTCGCCATCGCTTATCACAAACACATTGACTTACTGGCTCTGGTTTTTAGTTTGGTTTTTGTAGCTATCTTCTGGCTGCTAGCGCCCAAACTTCCTAAGGCAGCGCTTTTTATCGCACTTGCAGCCTGGTTCTTATTTAGGAACTCAGGGATTCACCCAACTGTAATCGGTGTGATCCTGGGTCTTTGCTTAAATCACGAGGAATCCGCCTGGCTTGTAAAGCGTCTAACTCCAGTTGTTAATTATTTGATCGTTCCAATCTTTATTTTAACCTCGCTTTGGTTGCCATGGAAAATTGATTTTGCAGGTCCGGCGCTAAAGACGATTTCACTTCTCATTTTGTCTAGGTTATTTGGCAAGCCGATTGGGATATGGGTATTTGGCCAAGTGGCTATGCGGGTATCGGGAAATAGAGTTATTGAAAATAATGATTTGTTAGCTGTTGGATTAATCGGAACTCTAGGGCTTTCAGTTTCGATGTTATTTGCCGACCTAGCAAACCTTGGTCCTGATTTAAATCAAGTCTTATTGGGTGTATTACTAACAATCCCAATTGCCCTGTTGGCTATCTTGGCAACAACGCGTTACTTAGTACGAGAGTAAAACTGATTCCTTAATGAGCTGAAGT
>CAIJOE010000181.1 GCA_903822245.1 uncultured Actinomycetes bacterium | reverse complement strand
GCAGCTTCAACTCGGCCACCAAGGCCGGTGCGAATCTTTGAATAAACCAATTTATCAAAGACAGTGTGCTTAATTTTCAAGCTAATGCCAACCTTATTGCTATCCAAGCCTTGGCTATATGCAATGGCAACTTCCGCTGCTTTCCTAAAGATGTTTCCTTTTCCTGCAGCATCTGCTCTAGCTTCAGCGCCATTAAAGATTTTTTCAAAAATGCGCGGAACAGCTAGAACGAAAGTAGGTTTAAAGGAGGCTAAATCAATTGGCAAACGAGTGATATCACCACAATGTGCCATGTGAAGTCCGGCCGTAATTGCTCCAACTTGAATCATGCGACCAAAGACGTGAGCCACTGGCAGGAATAGCAGAGTTGATCCACCTGGCTTTAGGAATAGATCACTTGCACCTTGAACCACATTTCCACACTCAGACAAGAAGTTTCCGTGAGTTAGTTGAACACCTTTTGGTTTTCCAGTTGTTCCAGAGGTGTAGATCAAAGTGGCTAGTGATGAAGGTGTTAATGAATTTTTACGACGTTCTATTTCTGCGTCTTCTATATCCTTGCCACCATCGCCAAGATGGGTAAGGGCGCCATCGGTAATAGTCCAAACTGATTTAACTTTTGACGTCAGCGCTGGCTGGGCAATCTCTTTAAGCTGTGGAGTCTCAACAATTAGTCCTACTGCGCCGGAATCTTCTAAAATCCATTGCACTTGCTCAGTACTTGAAGTTTCATAAATTGGCACAGTAACTGCGCCAGCAAACCAAATTGCAAAATCTAGGACGGTCCATTCATAGCGAGTTTTGGCCATGAGCCCAACACGATCTCCGATATTTACGCCAGCTGCAACAAAACCTTTTGCAGCACTTCGAACTTCGGATTCAAACTCGGCTGCGCTAACTGGCTGCCAACCTTCGCCAAGTGGGCGAGAAAGAATAATTCGGTCCGGTTCAGACTTGGTTCTAGAAGTAACTAAATCAGTTAGATTCCCAGAGGTCGCAGGTGGGACGATGGCGGGCACGCTGTATTGATCCATGGCCGAACGCTAGTGCGCAGAGTGGGTATTTTTCTAGACCTTAGGCGGTAACCTTGCACTTATGAGCGATATTTCTAAGAATTCCATCGAGATCCAAGCCAGCGCCGAAGATGTTCGCGCCGTCCTTTTCGATATTGAGAAGTACCCAACATGGTCCAAGGCGATCACCTCAGTAGCAGTTGAGGCTAAGGACTCACACGCAAGAGCCACCAAAGTCAAAGTTGGCGTAAACGCCGGAGTGGTTAAAGATAATGTTGTTTTAGATTATGACTGGAGTAAAGCGCCAGATGAAGTTTCATTCACATTTGATGATGCTGATCTTTTGACCGATATGTTTGGCACTTTCTCTATTAAAGATAATGGTGATGAAACAACAACCGTCTCTTATGAACTTACCGTGGCACTTTCTATGCCCGTGCCTGCGATGATGCGTCAAAAGCAAGAGCGAACTACCATTGATTTAACTTTGGCCCAGCTCAAGGAAAAAGTAGAGGCTTAGATTCTTGCCAAGTTCTAACCTGTATATCGGTGTTGATGTTGGGGGCACAAAAGTCCTGGGCGGGGTAGTTGATGAATCTGGAAAGATTCTAAAGACACTTCGCGAAGACACTCCTAAAAACGGTGGCGCTGAACTAAATAAAGTAGTTGCAGATGTAGTTCTAGAACTCCATAAGGAATTTGCGGCCAGTGGGGTTTGTATTACTGCTCCTGGCTTTATCTCATCTGATCGGCGAACTGTTCTTGCTGTTCCAAATATTCCGGATTGGGATCAACGTGATTTAGCTAGTGAAATTAAAGAATTAACTGGTTTGAGTTGTGTCATTGAAAATGATGCCAATGCCGCGGCATGGGGCGAGGCTATCTATGGTGCTGGAAAAGGTATCTCACATTCAATTATTTTGACCATTGGCACCGGAATTGGTGGCGGGGTAGTTATGAATGGGCAGCTCTATCGTGGGGCTAATGGTTGCGCAGCCGAATTTGGTCACTTGCGAATTGTTCCTAACGGAGAATTATGTGGTTGCGGTGCAAGAGGATGCTTTGAACAATATGCCTCTGGAAGCGCGCTCATGCGCCATATTCGAGATGAAATTGCTAAAGATCCATCACAGTCACCAAATCTTCTAGCTTTAGGAGATGGAAGTGTTGAAGGATTAAAAGGTGCACACATCACCCAAGCAGCGAAGGATGGAAACACTGTGGCGCTGGCGGCGCTAGCAACGACCGGGCGTTATATAGGAGAGGCCATTTCATCACTTAGCGTGCTCTTTGATCCAAAGATTGTCGTTATTGGTGGGGGAGTAGTTGATGCTGGCGATTTGCTACTTGAGCCAGCCCGTAAAGCGATGCTTGCGACGATGCCATTTAACGGCAAACATCCATTGCCACAAATAGTTGCCGCTCAGATGGGAAATGAAGCGGGCTTAGTTGGCGCCGCAGATTTAGCTCGCCGCTAAGTATTTTTATTACTCTTCGTCTAATTCTTTTAAATCAATGCTTGCAATAATGGCATCGAACTCAGCGTCAATTAACTCGCGCTCATCTATCTCATCTGCCGACTCACCACGTGAAAGTTCACCGCTTAGAACCTCTTCGATAAAGATTAAAGATTCTTCGGCCAATATATCTGCTTCATAATCCAAAGCAACATTATGGAAAGACTCTTCAAATATTACTTCACGAATATCCACCGAAAAAACATTATCAATGATGGTCTCACTACATACTGGGTGCACGACATGGTCATTTACCGAGTAGGCCACCATCAAGGGAAGGTCAACTAGATAGAGATCTCGCTCAACTAGTTTCCATAATTTTCGTAGCGAGTTAAGAGCTTTAAGTGGAATCTTCTTATAGGTGTGAAGTGGGGCGCCTGGCTTTGACACGTCAGTATCGCCACCCGGCAACATTGGTAGGACTTTTGAAATTAGAGGCAGGAGGTAGAAAATTTTTCGCTCGTCATAGATTGATGCATTTAATAAAATCATCCCGTCAATTTCAGAGCCACGGATTTGTGCTAGCCGAAGTGCAAGTGCGCCGCCCATAGAAAATCCAGCAACAAATATGCGATCGCATTGGGCGCTTAATTTAATAAATTCAGATTCAACTTCTAGATACCAATCTTCCCACCGAGTCTTGTTCATATCAGAAGGTGTGGTGCCATGGCCTGGAAGTCTTGGAACACAAACAGTAAGGCCAGCATCATTTAGTGATTGCGCCCAAGGTGTTATTGAAATTGGTGATCCAATAAATCCGTGAATCATTAGGATTCCAGTCCTGCCACCTTTGAGGGTAAATCCGGCACTGTTCGGAAGATCACTCACGCTCAGATGGTGCCATATAGGAGCAATAGCCCCTAAATTATCCTCCTAGGCATTTTTAGTTAGGGGTGATGAATTGGTTTATCAAGCGCTCAAGTCTTTCTTGATTCCAATCCTGACCCTTCTCTTTAGGCCCAAGGTAAGTGGCCTACGAAATGTGCCACAAAATGGGCCAGTCATCATTGCTTCAAATCACCTTTCATTTAGTGACTCGATCTTTATGCCACTTGTTGTACCGCGCAAAGTGACCTTCCTGGCCAAGAGTGAATACTTCACCTCACCGGGGCTAAAAGGATTTATTAAAAAGATGACTTTTATTGCTCTAGGCCAAGTTCCGGTGGATCGTTCTGGTGGCCGTCGTAGCGAAGCTGCGCTATTAACTGGACTAGATCTATTGGCCGATGGCGCCTGCATTGGTATCTACCCAGAAGGAACTCGCTCACCTGATGGCAAGTTATATAAAGGACGCACCGGTATTGCTCGAATGGCTATCGAATCAGGAGCGGCAATTGTTCCGGTCGCTATGTTTAATACCGCGGAAATTCAACCAACTGGTCAAGTAGTCCCAAACGTTCGTCGTGTTGAGATGATCTTTGGTGAACCAATGTATTTTGAAGGCGACACCACGGATCTAAAAGTCTTACGTCAAATCACCGATGAAATCATGGACAAGATTCAAGAGTTATCTGGCCAAGAATATGTTGATATTTATGCTTCCGAGGCAAAGCTTGCGATCCTTAAAGCCAAGCGCGAAGAAATGAAAGAAGAGAAGTCGGCAACTCGTAAAAAGAAGAAGTAATTAAAGGTTAGCTAAAATCTCAGTTCTGGTATCGATATAGCGGCATTGTTCACAATTATCTTTTGATGGTGGACATGCACCCGTGATCATCTTTATGAATTCGCTCAACCTATTAGCAATAAATTCTGGGTCGCGTTTTGTGGGATACCAAGCACAAGAAAGTTCCATGCCAAAGTTCTCTGAGGTCTTTCCACGAATCTTGACTGGAGCCCAAACCAATAGCCCAGCAGTTGAAATCTTTAGAGCCGCATCTTTTGCCGGGTTCTCGAGTGCAAAGGCATAAGCCTCCAATTGAGCGGCGTAGAACTTGCTCTTATCGCTCTGCTTTGCCTGGAATTTACAATCGACTATTCCAAAAGTTCCATCCGGATGTTCCATAAGTAAGTCATATTTGCCACGCACTGCAAATGGGGTCTCTTGGCCATCGACAACTATTGGCTTAGAAACAACCCATCCTGCGTGCTTATGGACTTTGCCCTCAGGCATATCTGCGTGCATTTCACCAGATGATTTACCAATATAGGAAAGCTCTTGCATCTCAGCTAAATCACCGACAAGTGGCATTGTCAGCGGCGCTTTTACCTGGTGGTTGTAGTAAAGCCAGAGACAACGATGACAGTTATCCCAACCATATGTGAGGTCACTTGGGCTAATAAAGGCGCGGGCGTTCTTTCCTAATTCCATGGTTTCAAGTCTGCTCTAAGCCACTGACATCACAGGTTATGAATCGCCGATCCCAGGGTGAAAATACCCAGACAGATCATCACGAACCCACCAGTAACGCGCATTCTTACTAAACGTTTAACTTCTGTAGCCAACCAATTACGGATCGTGCCAGCCAAGAGTCCCCAGCTACCATCTGAGATAAAAGCAATGACCGTGAAGATGGCACCCAGAAGTAGAAG
This sequence comes from uncultured Actinomycetes bacterium, assembly GCA_903822245.1. GTDB lineage: Bacteria > Actinomycetota > Actinomycetes > Nanopelagicales > Nanopelagicaceae > AAA044-D11. The sequence continues at coordinate 11,587 of CAIJOE010000181.1, read as the reverse complement.
CTGTGAAGTGACATTTCCTCTATCTCGGTCAATAAATTGCGGCAAGATCGCGGCAAAAAAGACCAGTGCCTTTGGATTTAGGATTCCAACAAAGTAACCCTCACGAATTGATTTACGAACGCTGGGCTTAACATCACCTTGATTGGTCATATCCTCGGCGTGGACTTGGGAGTGACGTATGGCTTGAATACCTAGATAGATAATGTATCCACCACCCATTATCTGAACTGCGTTAAAGGCAACTACCGAACGCTGCAAAATTGGTCCAAGTCCCAAAGCAACAATTATCGAGAGTGAAAAACTTCCGAGTACATTTCCAAGAACAGTTGCAACGGCTGTAGCTCGACCCCAGGCAACAGCGCGGGCAATTACGAATAGAACTGAGGGGCCTGGCGCCAAAATGATAATTACCGCCGCAATTACATATTCCCAAACTCGCGTGGGCACGATCAAATGCATTGGAAGATCATAACTCTATTGATACCAATGATTTGGGCGATTTTTGCAAAAGAGAGGGCCCCAACTCTTTGGAAGTCAGGGCCCTTCCTCACGGAGAGGTGAGGTCTTTGATTGTTAGATTGCTGAGTCAGTTTCTGCTCTACGTAAGTGTGCAAAACCAAGAAGTGCCAGGATCAAGAACAAGATGCCGCCGGCAAACATCACGTAGCTAGCCATCATTGCAATATTTCCTAGAACGCCAAATGCGTATGAGAATCCAAGGAGTCCACGAAGAGTGGATCCCATAAATAGTGTGGTGCGCTGTCCACCAAGCTTTGCCACTTGTGCTTGAAGTGTTGCATCACTTGGGTTAGCTGCAAGTTGGGCATTTGCAGCAATGAATTCACCAGAAATTTCTTCATAAACTTTGCCACCTGCAACACCGTTCATGTGAACTGCGATGTAGTGATTTGAAAATACATTAGCTTGATCTCCGGTAATCATGTGTTGGCCAGCATATTTAGCCATCGCTTTTTGATCTGCGGCTGGTAGTGCTTTAAAGCCACCAGAATCAGAAGCCGGGAACATAACTTTCTGAGGTCCCAAATTGTCTTTCACTTGGCCAGCAGCGAAGTTTCCACCCCATTGAAGCAAGATGCCAGCCGAGATTAGAACGGCTGCAAGGATTAAGCCCATTGTGCTTGCAATCTTGTCAAATGATTTTCTATTCATTTTACTTTTTCCTATCTTCTACTCTCCAGAATATTTATTGACGAAAGTTGGAGAGATTTCGTCTTGAGAGAAGGTTGGCATTAACTCATAATACGAATTATGAAAAAGGTGAGGGCTACCCCTAGATGAAAATGTTGGAGGGGTAGCCCTTAGATCTGAATCACCTATTAATCGGTATGGCGGTTGCAATAACTCTTTCCATCGGGGCCAACTTCAATGTGGGAACAGGCAACACCAAGCTTGTCGAAAGATGCATCACCAAAGTGTGTTCGATAGGCCAATGCCAGAAGAACACGAATATTTGTATCTCCATCTGATTTGATTCCAAATGCGCGTGCCATTCGAGAGACCGTATTTTCTACAACTTTTTCGGTGTGCGCAGTGGTTCTAGCAATCGCAGCGTTAGAAAGTCCATCGCAAAGATGCTCCGCCACTAAATGTTCAAATGGCGTAAGGTCTCGCGTCAATATTCTTATATCCAAGAGACTCTCCGATATCTAGGAACTCTCTAATTGTGCCCTATGAAAGGGCTTTGCCTAGGTCCCCTTGCACCCTAAACTTGTGAGATGACTGATATTTTGGCTGAAGTCTCCGATCAAGTCCTGACTCTTACGCTCAACCGCCCGGCAAAGAAAAATGCTCTAACGCCGGGTATGTATTTTGAATTGAATCGTCAGCTATCTGAGGCAGCCGGAGATTTTGGAATTAGAGCAGTAGTAATTACCGGTGCTGGTAGTGCTTTTACCGGTGGCAATGACATTTCAGATTTTATGAATACACCGCCAACAGGTTCCGATAGCCCAGTTATGCAATTCCTAGCCACCATCCACAACTTTCCAAAGCCCCTTATCGCTGCAGTTCATGGAAACGCCGTTGGCATTGGGACAACAATGTTGATGCATTGTGACTTGGTATTTGCAGCGCCAGATTCCAAATTTGCGATGCCATTTGTGTCACTTGGCTTAGTCCCAGAAGCAGGTTCTAGTTTTATTTTCCCCAAGTTGGTTGGACACGCTAAGGCAAGTGAAATCTTTTTGACAGGTAGAAATTTTGGCGCCCAAGAGGCACTTGAGATGAAATTAATTAATTCAATAGAGGCTTTGCCATTAGATAAGGCGATCGCAGTTGCAAAAGAGATCGCAGAGCAACCGCCCGAGGCTGTTATTAATACCAAAGCGCTTTTAAAGAGCGCAGATCACCAAGCCATCTCCGCAGTTATGCAAGTAGAGGGCGAATTGTTTTCAATGGCATTGCAGTCCGATGAGGCCGCTACAGCTTTCATGAGATTCCTGGAAAAGAAGCAGAAAGGCTAAAAGATGTCACTTGCCGATAAGAAGATATTTATAACTGGTGGATCTCGGGGCATTGGCCTTGCAATCGCACTTCGCGCAGCAAAAGATGGCGCGAGTATTGCTATTGCAGCAAAGAGTGTGGAAGAGAATCCAAAGTTGGGTGGCACAATCTATAGCGCCGCTAAAGAGATTGAGGCCGCCGGCGGCAAGGCTCTGCCAATCCAATGCGACATCAGAGATGAAGATGCGATCACCGCTGCAGTTGCGAAAGCTGCTCAGGAGTTTGGCGGACTCGATATTCTCATAAATAATGCAAGTGCAATAAATCTAACTCCGACTGAAAAAACACCAGCTAAAAGATTTGATTTAATGTTTGATGTCAATGTTCGCGGAACATTTCTTACTTCGCAGGCTGTAATTCCATATTTGAAACAGAGTGCAGAATCTGGACGTAATCCCCATATCTTGACACTCTCGCCTCCACTTTCAATGAAGCCGAAATGGTTTAAAAATCACGTTGCTTACACCATGTCTAAATACGGCATGAGTATGTGCGTCCTTGGGATGGCCGAGGAGTTCAAGCGCGATGCAATTGGAGTTAATGCACTTTGGCCGCGCACTGCCATTGATACCGCAGCGCTCCAAATGATTCCTGGGATCGATACTGATTTTTGTCGCACTCCTGAGATTTTGTCAGATGCTGCTTACATAATCCTAAATCGCCCAGGTAAAGAGACCACTGGCAACTTCTTTGTTGATGATGAAATACTTGCAAGTGAAGGAATTACAGATCTTGAGAAGTATTCGGTAAAACCAGGCACTAAGGATTTCTTGCTAGATTTCTTTTTAGATTAAAGGGCAATAACTTCCACATTATGGGTTTTGCGATCAACAAACATTACGTGGTGATTAGGTAAGTTCTGCCAGCCCTCTTGTGTCCAGCCAGTGGATGCAATCAAAACTCCACGCTCATCTTTCCGGTAAAAGAGCTCGTAATAGTCCGGCCCCTCATCCTCTGGAATCTTGTTGTTGTTGTGTTCGCAGATGATTACAAGAAATTCCGGGGTCATCATCATTGCATTAATACTTGAATACTCAAGGCCTTTGCAAATTGCTCTAACGCCAGAGACAACGCCATCTTTAAGATTTGATTTATTAATATGAGTTAGAAGGTAGTAAAAGTAGCGCTCACTGTCGGTATCCCCACGCAATTGGGTCAAGTACTCAGGATCAATTCCCGAGTCCAGGGAGGTAGGTGGCTTGATTCCACCATTGTGAATAAATGAAATATTCCCAGAAACAAATGGATGAGTATTTCCTTCAGTAACTGGCAATCCAAGTGTTGCCCAACGTAGATGCAAAAGTGCGGCATTACTTGTAATACTGCTTACTGCTTTTGAATAAGTGGCACTTTCCTTGGCTCGAGTTGGCTCAACAAGCAGATCAGGTGAAGCGGCATGTGAATCTGAGGCAATTCCCCAACCATCACCGTGTTTAGCAGAAAGAGCAGTGAACTCAACAAATTCTGGTCCGGCTATTTGTGAAAGCGTGGTTGCATCATTTGCAACATATCCCATCAATCTGCACATATGAATATTTTACTATTTCTGGGTGTCGAAGAAGACGTTTTTGGTTTCAGTAAAGGCATCTAATGCATCAGGTCCGAGTTCTCGACCTAAACCAGATTGCTTGTAGCCACCAAAGGGAGTCCAGTAGCGAACTGAAGAGTTTGAGTTAACGGAAAGGTTTCCAGCTTCAACTGCTCTAGAGACACGAATTGCTTTACCGATATCTCGGCTCCAAATTGACCCAGATAGGCCATATTCACTGTCATTAGCGATGCGAATTGCATCTGCCTCATCTTCAAAAGCGATAACTGAAACTACAGGTCCAAATATCTCTTCACGATATGCACGATCAGTTGTGTCTTTTGGTGCAAGCACTGTTGGAGCAAACCAGAAACCAGGACCCGCCGGCTTACTTCCTTGGAAAGCGATTGGCGTTCCATCTGGCACAAATTCCTTTACGCGTTCAAGCTGTCCAGCAGAAACCAGCGGACCCATCTCAGCGGTATCAAGCGCGGGATCTTCAACACGGAATTTTTTCACGGCAACTTCAAACTTCTCCATGAATTTATCGTAAGCAGAGCGTTGAATTAGAATTCTTGATCTAGCACAGCAATCTTGGCCCGCATTATCAAATACCGCACCTGGTGCGCCAGCGGCTGCTAGTTCAATATCTGAATCAGCAAAAATAATATTGGCACTTTTGCCACCCAGTTCCAGTGTTACCCGCTTTACCTGATCTGCGCAGCCTCGCATGATCTGCTTTCCAACCGACGTTGATCCAGTAAAGACAATCTTTCGAACTAGGGGATTGGTTACAAAACGTTCACCAACAATGCTTCCCTTGCCAGGAATAACATTAAATACACCTTCAGGAATACCAGCTTCTTTAGCTAGTTCGCCCAATCTAATTGCGGTCATAGGAGTGAGTTCTGCTGGCTTTAATACGACAGTATTTCCAGCCGCTAGCGCCGGTCCAAAACCCCAACCAGCAATTGGCATCGGGAAGTTCCACGGAACAATGATTCCAATAACTCCTAAAGGTTCTTTAAAGGTTATATCAATTCCATTTGGCACTGGAATCTGGCGTCCGAATAATCGCTCTGGGGCGGCGCTGTAGTAATTGAGAACATCGCGAACGTTGCCCGCTTCCCATCTTGCATTGCCAATAGTGTGGCCTGAGTTTAAGACTTCAAGTTGGGCCAACTCTTCAATATGGGTATCAACTACAGTGGCAAATTTACGCAGTAACTTCGCGCGATCACCAGGAGATACATGGCGCCACGTTTCAAAAGCTTTTTGGGCCTTGTTTATGATTTGGTCAGTTTGTATTAGGTCGTTTAGTTCAATTTCTTTTACGGCAGTAGCCGTAGTTGGATTTATTACGGTAAATGAAGTCATTTAATTACATCCGCTCAAAACTACGGAAACGCTCCCAATCTGTTACGGCCCGTGAAAAGGCATCTAATTCGGTATCGGCCATGTGTGTGTAGTGCTTTTGCACATCTGCGCCAAAGGTATCGCGCACCCAGGTGCTATTTGCCCATAAATCGCGCGCTTGCTTGAGTGATGTTGGCACGCGGTTTGTTTCAAGGGCGTAGGCATTACCTTGGAAAATTGGTTCTAGTTCTAGCTTGTTTTCAATTCCATCAAGGCCTGCTGCCACCATCCCTGCAACTGCTAGATATGGATTCACATCACCGCCAGGAACTCGGTTTTCAACTCGAAGACTAAGACCTTCACCAACTAAGCGAAGTGCGCAGGTGCGATTATCGCGACCCCACTTAATCGCTGTTGGAGCAAAAGTTCCGGCCTGATAGCGCTTATAGGAATTTATGTTTGGTGCAAAGAGCAGAGTGAGCTCCTTCATATGAAGTTGCAATCCAGCTAGGTAGGAACGACCAAGATCAGACAAGCCGTCACCGGCTTCTCCGGCCATGACTGCCCCGCCTTTCTTATCTCTAAATGAGAGATGGATATGGCAAGAGCTACCTTCTTTTTCATTGAACTTAGCCATAAATGTCAGGGCGCAGCCTTGCTGGGATGCGATCTCTTTTGCACCCATCTTGTAGATGGAATGGTTATCGCAGGTACTAAGTGCGTCTTCATATCGGAAAGCAATTTCATGTTGACCAAAGTTGCACTCACCTTTGGCCGATTCAACAATTAGACCAGCGCCATCCATGCCCAGGCGAATTGCTCGCAGTAACTTCTCGACACGAGATGTTCCAATTAGCGAATAGTCAACGTTGTATTGGTTTGCTGGTGTTAGGCCTTGATAGCCCTTATTCCAAGCTTCTTCATATGAGTTATTGAAAACTATGAATTCAAGTTCGGTGCCGCAAAGGGCAACCATCCCTGCTTTATCTAGCCGTTCCAACTGGGTTTTTAGAATTGTGCGCGGTGAAACCGAAATTCCATGCTTATGGTGATCTACTAAATCGGCCACAACCATTGCAGTTCCTTCATGCCACGGTAAGTAGCGAAGGGTATTGAAATCTGGCGCCATTCCCATGTCGGCATAACCAGTATCCCAAGAAGAGATGTCATAGCCCTGAATTGTGTTCATTTCGATATCAGAAGCAAGGAGATAGTTACATCCCTCAGTGCCATTCTTTATGGTGTCATCAAGAAAAAACTTTCCATGGATTCGCTTTCCCTGCAGACGTCCTTGCATATCGGTGGCACCGACTACGACGGTATCGATCTTGCCGCTCTCAATATCCTTCTTGAGCTGGTCAATTGACAGTGCCACGTAAAACCCCCTATTAGGTGCCTTGCTCTAGGGGAATGAGGTTACTAGTGAGCGTATTTACGCACAATGGCGGGCAAGGGCTGGTGAGAATTAACCTCAGAATGACCTAAATATCCTTTCAAAAAAGTGAGATGCAGGGCACACTTTTACCAGACTTCTCCATTACTAGAAGGGCAAAAAGTATCAATGTCGAATACACATTCTGACGACGAACGCCGATTAGCAGATCTAGGTTACAAACAAGAGCTAAACCGTTCCTGGTCTGGTTTCTCAAACTTTGCAATTTCATTTTCAATCATTTCTATCTTGGCAGGTTGCTTCACAACTTTTGCGCAGGCATGGAACTTTGGTGGACCATTCGCGATCACAGTCGGTTGGCCAATAATTGCAAGCCTGATCTTGATTATCGGGTTTTGTATGTCAGAACTCGCTTCGGCTTACCCAACCTCTGGTGGTATTTATTGGTGGGCTGCAAAGCTAGGTGGCGCAAAAGCTGGCTTCTATACCGGCTGGCTAAACCTAATTGGATTGATCTCAGTTACCGCCTCTGTGGGTTATGGCGTAACTTTCTATATCAATACTCTTCTTAGCTTCTATAGCAAGGGCTGGGCTGGTGCATTTGGTGGGGATTACATCAAGCAGCAATTCGTACTCTTCTTAGTTGTAATTGCGTTAGTTACCCTGATTAACCTCTACGGACACCATCTATTGGCTGTAATTAATAATGTTTCTGTTTGGTGGCACGTATTTGGTAGCGCTGTGGTAGTTGGAATTCTTCTGATTGCACCAAAGCACCATACTGATGCAAGTTTCTTCGTTAAGCACATAAATAACTCTGGCTTTGGCGATAGCAACTATTGGTACTTCATTTTGCCACTTGGCTTCTTGTTGACTCAGTACACAATTACTGGCTTTGATGCTTCAGCACACTTGTCAGAAGAAACCCATAATGCACACATCACTTCAGCTAAGGGAATTTGGAAGTCAATTTTCTACTCAGCAATTGGTGGCTATATTCTTTTGTTGTCATTCCTATGGGCGGCAACAAAGTTTGACATGATCAACTCTGCTGATCCAAAGGTAAATCCATTTGGTCAGGGCAGTCCGATTGCAATCTTCTACAGCGCCCTTGGTGGCGATGGTGGCCTATTCAAGCTAATCATCTTGATTACTACGATGGGACAACTCTTCTGCGTTACTGCTTGCTTAACCTCATGTTCACGCATGATGTTCGCATTCTCACGTGATGGCGCAGTTCCTGGAAGCAAGCACTTCCGCAAGGTAAACAAAGCTGGAACACCAACAAATGCAGTAATCATGTCTGCAATTCTCGGTATTGCCCTCACTTTGCCTGCTCTCTATAAGAGCTCAGCTGGAGTACCAACAGCGTTTTACGCAGTAGTTTCTGTTTGCGTAATTTCACTTTACCTAGCCTTCATGATTCCGATCTACCTTCGCTGGAAGGCCGGAGATTCATTTAAGCCAGGAGCTTGGACACTTGGCTCTAAGTACAAGTGGATGAACTTGATTGCAGTTGCAGAAATTGCAATTATTTCAATCTACTTCATCATGCCGCTATATCCATCTGCAGTTCCATTTAGCAAGGGGTTTAGTTGGACTTCTATGAACTATGCACCGCTAGTAACTGGTGGCGCACTAATCCTTCTCTGGATCTGGTGGCACCTATCAGTTAAGAAGTGGTTCAAAGGACCAATCAAGAACGTATAACTGGTTATAGGAAAATAGGGGCCACACAACGTGGCCCCTATTTTTATTTAGAGATTAAATTTCCCCATTTTTGAACGATCGGCTTCCAAATATTTTCTAGTTCCTGCTCCACTGCTCGGACCTCATCTTCTACGCTGGATTTACCCGACTCAATAAAGGCGTTGTCAGCATGCTCTTCCCAAACTTTGATTATTGAGGCATCAATTTCAGGGTGGAATTGGACTCCATAAGAATTATTTCCAATGCGAAAGACTTGGTTTTCACATAGTTCGCTGCTGGCCAGGGTGGTTGCACCTGGGGGGAGTTTGGTGACTTTATCTTCATGCCACTGGGCAACAGGTGAGCCGCTTGCAAAGTTAAATATCGGATCAGCTTGATTATTGCGCTCTAAACCGTAGATACCGATTTCAGATATTGGTGCACGCTGGACCACACCGCCTGTGGCAGCGGCAAGTAATTGTGCGCCAAGGCAGATAGCAAATATTGGAACTTGCTTTGCTACAGCATCGGCAAGAAGTGCGCGCTCATTTGGAAGCCAAGGTGCGATGTGATCATCATTAGCACCCATATGTCCACCAAGTGGCATAAGGGCAGCAACATCATCTGGAACAGTTGCTGGAACTACTTGGCCCTTATATGCGTGAATAATTTTTATTTCAAAGCCAAGTTCCATTAACCATCGTCCGACTAAATGCGGGGGATCGGTTGGATCATTTTGGATTGCAAGAACTATTTGTTTTGGCACTGGGTAAGTTTGCACCTTTTTGAACTTTTTTCAAAAAAAGTCCAAGGTAAACACGCGGGAAAATTGGATTAGATGCAAATAAATCTACATTCTGCTACCTTCGGTAAGGTAAATGAGGACATAAGTTCTCACCAAACAAAGGAGCCCGTACCCGAAAAGGGATTTGTTACATTAAAATCCAACAAAAGGTACTTCTTTCCAAAATGACTTGAACTTTAGAACCACAGACTTTCCGCAAGACCTCAATAACTTCACGCCCAGTATCTTCCACAAAGGTGGCAGAGCTTATGGCTGCTGAGTGGGAACTTTTCACAAAATTCACTAAGGCATCGGGCGTAGAGAGTGAAATCTCAAAGCAATTCTCGCCTATGGGTGTTACCTCTAGCTTCCAATATTGGGATCCATATCCAATCGCCATTGCTTCAGCAAAAGGTGCGTATATGACCGATGTAGATGGACGAAAGCTTCTAGATCTCTCGATGGGCTTTGGTGCAATGCTTGCCGGCCACTTAAATCCAGAGGTTGTAGCCGAGGTTAAGAAGTCCCTAGAAGAGGGAATGCTTTTTGTAACCCCATCACCTATCTCGCGTGATGCCTCCCAACGCTTATGTAAGCGCTTTGGGATTGATCAAATCAGATTTGCAAACTCTGGCACTGAAGCCACGATGTATGCGGTTAGAACCGCAAAGGCTTTTACTGGAAAGAACGCGATGGTTAAGTTAGAGGGTGGCTACCACGGTAGTTATGACCCAATGACGGTTTCTGCCAAGCCAAACCTAGACCTTGCTGGAGATCCAGAGGCGCCAAATGCCGTAGTTCAGGTTGGCACATCACCTGGAATAGTTTTTGTAGTTCCATTTAATAACTTGTCAGCACTTGAAAAAGTATTTGCCGAGAATCACGAATCTATTGCATGCTTTATTTTGGAGCCAGTTCTTGAAAACTTGGGAATCGTTTTGCCTGATGCGGGATATCTACAAGCAGTTCGAGATCTATGCGATAGGTATTCAATCGTTCTAATTTTTGATGAGGTAAAAACTGGCTTAACAGCTGGTCCACAAGGAGCTGCTCATCGTATTGGTGTGCAACCAGATCTAATTTGTCTTGCTAAATCAATTGGTGGGGGACTTCCACTTGCAGCATTTGGTGGCAAAAAGAAGTTTATGGATGCAATCAACGATAACCGGATGCCACACTTTGGAACCTTTAATGGAAATCCACTTGCTATGGCTGGTGTTCGTGCGATGGATAAGCTTTGCACGCCAGAAGCACTTGCAAAGGCCGAAGCGCTTAACGTTCAAGCCCTTACACGCATTAGTGAGATCATTGATGAATTCCAGCTTCCAGCTCACACCGTTGGCTTTGGGGTTAAGGGATGTATTACTTGGTCAGTAGATCCAGTACGCAATTACCGTGATTACAAGGCAGCTAACTTTGAAATCGCTGAGCTTTCTTGGCTTTGGTCATTAAACCGCGGAATCATTACACCTCCAGGACTTGATGAACAGTGGTTAATTTCATTAGCTCACACGCAGACTGAGATTGATTTACTAGTTGAGGATTTTAGAAGCCTGGCAATTGCCCTTCGCTCTTAAAAGACTATTAATTATTCTAGAGAGATTAGCTCTAGGTACTGCTCGCCCCAAAGGTCCTCATCGCCATCTGGCAATAGGAGAACGCGGTCTGGCTTAAGTGCTTGAACTGCGCCCACATCGTGGCTAACAAGGATTACTGCGCCTTGATACTCACCTAAAGCAGCCAAAATTTCTTCACGAGATGCGGGATCAAGGTTGTTAGTCGGCTCATCTAGCAATAACAAGTTAGCCGAACCAACTACCAAAGTTGCTAGGGCAAGTCTAGTTCGCTCGCCACCGCTCAAGACCTTTACTGGCTTTTGCACGTCATCACCAGAGAATAGAAATGAACCGAGTACTTGACGGGCTTGCTGCTCGCCAATATTTTCACCCGAAGAAAGCATGTTTTCAAGGACGGTGCGTTCGAAATCAAGTGATTCATGTTCCTGGGTGTAGTAACCAATCTTTAGGCCATGACCAGGTTGAATCTCGCCGGTGTCAGATTCATTTGTGCCACCCAAGATACTTAAAAGTGTTGTCTTGCCAGCGCCATTTAGTCCAAGGATTACAACACGCGATGAACGATCGATCGCTAGATCAACGTCAGTAAATACTTCTAGTGAGCCATATGACTTAGATAGACCTTCAGCCATTAGTGGCGTCTTGCCACATGGCGCCGGAGTAGGGAAGCGAAGTTTTGCAACCTTGTCACTCCTTCGCACATCTTCTAGATTTGAAACAAGTGCTTCAGCGCGACG
>CAIJOE010000180.1 GCA_903822245.1 uncultured Actinomycetes bacterium | reverse complement strand
TCAATCGCAAAATGTGAAAGTTACGGTGAGCAGCAGTCATAAGAATTCAGGTCTTAATTTCTCAGAATTAATGGAATCTGGAGTGCACTTAATTCTCTCCTTTCCAGATGCAAATCAGCCCACATCTGGCTTTCCATTCATTCCAGTAATAAATATTGCAAGTGATTCCGCCCTCCATACTGCTATTGCGACAGATTTCGACCTTCCAAATAAATCTTCCGTCGATCAAGTAATTGAAAAAATCCAAGAAGTTATTGATGGGGCTGGGACAAAAGTTGAAAAAATGGGGGCTGGCGAAATTATTACTCCGCGGGTAGTTCGAAGTGTTTAATACAAAGGTAGAACTAAAAGGTTACCAACGTCCCAATGGGCTATGGGGTTTTCGCAATCACGTTCTAATCCTGCCGCTGCACTCAGCTCTTTCGGCAAGTGCTAGAAATATCGCCGATGCCACAGTGACACAAGATAGTTATGGTGCGGTGGGAATTAGCCATGACTGGTCTGGGGAAAGCGATAGCGATTACGCTCGGATTTTCAAGACAATTTCTGGGTTTGCCGCTAATCCCAATATATACGCCACAGTTTTTTTAACTATCAACACCCCTGTAGAAATTGATTTGATAGAAGCTGCAGTTAACTTTGGGGCAAATAAAATCGAAGTAATTAACCTTGCAGCACTTGGTTCGATGGAGAAATTATTTGAAGTTGCGGTAGATGCCGCAAACAGATTATTGGTAGAGGCAGCTAATGAACATCGACACCTTGCTCCATGGTCTGCAATTCGTCTCGGTTTAGAGTGCGGCGGCTCTGATGCCCTTTCTGGAATTACCGCAAACCCCGCGTTAGGTGTTGCAAGTGATCAGTTGGTTGCATTAGGTGCCTACTCAGTTTTAGGAGAAACAACTGAAATTCTTGGTGCTGAACATCTGCTTGCAGCGCGTGCTACCGATCCTGAAGTCGGAAAGCAGATTGTTGAAACTGTTGCGAGGTATGAGCGTTCAATTAACTATGAAGGAATCGATATGCGGGGGGCGCAACCTTCGCGTGGAAATATTGAGGGTGGCCTAACCACTCTTGAAGAGAAATCACTTGGCGCTGCAAAGAAGGCAGGTAATGCTCCCTTTACTGGAGTTCTAGATTTTGCTGACCGAGCCGATAAACCTGGTCTCTATTTCATGGATACGCCGGGACACGATATTGAACAATTAACGGGCTTTGCTGCTTCCGGAATAAACATTGTTGTCTTTACTTCGGGGCGGGGAACTCCAACTGGCTCAGCTACGGTTCCAACAATAAAGGTTTCAACAAACACCCAAATGTTCGATTCGATACCAGATTTGATTGATCTAAATGCTGGAAGCATCGCAGATGGCACTGAAAGCCTAGAAGAGGTTGGCGCTCGAATCTTTAATGAAATAGTTGAAGTTGCTAATGGTCGTCTTACGAGAGCAGAGACCGGTCGCCATCATGAGTTTTCGTTATCGCGAATGTATGGAACGGTTATTAGTTAAAGCGAAAAACTAGGATATTTATCGGTGACCAAGATTGCGCAGTAACCAATAACCCTGTTCCAGAATGAAATTGTCCCAACAACAATTCCTTCAGCCCATCGAGGGTAGCGCCCAGTTATGATTATTGAAACCCAAGCAATAACGGTAACTAGGATTGAAGCCACAACATAAACGATTCCAACGATATAAAGAGGGATTGCTAATAGCCACTTTATGATCGGAAGTACACGATTTAACTTCTTTCCACCATCAATATCTGGAAGCTCGATTGAAATCCGGCCATTAGCTTCAATTGATGGGTAATCATCAGTTAAAAATAATATGTATGCGGTCAATCTTGTATTTAATTCAAAAAGTGCATGATTGAATTTAAGAGCATAACTTGGATATACGCCACGAAAAATGATTGCTAGTGCTACTGGAACTACTACAACTCCCCCGAATGACCAACCAACATGAATGAGTGGGGCAAAAGATGCCACATAGACCATGGCAGGAAAGGCAATTACACCCCGGAAGAACACAGTTGTGCGATTACGGTTTTTGATTTGGACATCAATATTTGTCTTAACTTTCTTACTCATTGCTCTCCCTAAAAGTTACTTATTTTTGTTATCGATTTCCTTGATTAACTTGAATTGTCCATCACCAAGCTGGCCTTGGCTGGCATATAGTTCAAGTTTTTCGCGTGTGTCGGCGATATCTAGATTTCGCATAGTTAATTGGCCAATTCGATCCGATGGACCAAATGCAGCATCTTCAGTGCGCTCCATTGAAAGCTTGTCTGGGTGATAGCTAAATGCTGGTCCTGAAGTATTTATGATTGAAAAATCATCACCACGACGTAAACGAATTGTTACTTCTCCGGTTACAGCAGATGCAACCCAACGCATAAGTGACTCGCGAAGCATCAATGATTGTGGATCCAACCAACGTCCCTCATAAAGTAGGCGACCAAGTCTGCGTCCCTCTGCGTGATAGTTCGCAATAGTGTCTTCATTATGGATTGCACTTATTAATCTTTCGTAGGCAATAAATAGCAAGGCCATTCCTGGGGCTTCATAAATTCCACGACTTTTAGCTTCGATGATGCGGTTTTCAATTTGATCTGACATTCCAAGACCGTGGCGACCACCAATTTTGTTTGCCTCATTCATTAAAGCAACCGCATCTAATGCCTTGCCATTGATTGAAGTTGGCCGGCCCTTAACAAATTCAATCTTCACATCTTCGGCATCGATCTTCACGGCTGGATCCCAGAACGCGACACCCATAATAGGTTCTACGATTTCTAGTGATGCATCTAGTTGTTCTAAATTCTTAGCCTCGTGAGTTGCCCCAAGAATATTTGCATCAGTTGAATATGCCTTTTCTTTACTATCACGGTAAGGCAACTTGTGAGCAGTTAAATACTCTGACATTTCCTTACGGCCGCCGAGCTCAGTAACAAAATCCTCATCTAACCATGGCTTATAGATTCGCAAACTTGGGTTTGCAAGCAGTCCATAACGGTAGAACCGTTCAATGTCATTACCCTTATAGGTTGAGCCATCGCCCCAAATTGAAACATTGTCTTCAAGCATTGCGCGAACAAGAAGCGTTCCAGTAACCGCGCGGCCTAATGGGGTTGTATTGAAATAAGTCTTGCCACCAGAACGAATATGAAAAGCTCCAC
>CAIJOE010000179.1 GCA_903822245.1 uncultured Actinomycetes bacterium | reverse complement strand
TACACAAGTGCAAACAGTGACGCAATATCTACTAGGACTATCTCCCCGATATCGATCACGGTACAAAACGGAAATATTTATCTACTCGCATGGTGTGAACTTGCAAAGGCAGAGCGCACCTTCCGACTAGACCGAGTATCTGAATTAGAAATTAGTTCAAAAGCAATGAAACCCATTACGCCTAAGGCTGAGAATAAGGAATTTGGAGAACCAATAAAACTATTAGTCCATAATTCCGCTAAGAGATTCATTGAAGAAAACCTAGCTAGGTTGAAGCTAATCGAGAGTGATCCAGCAGGAAAGATCGTGCAATTGGATGGCGTGAAAGAGGACTGGATACTTAGGACCATCCGAGGGTATTTGGGGCAGATCCAGGTGTTGGCTCCGCAATCTCTAGTGGATAAGTTGCAAGATCGTTACAAAGGCACTCTCGCCAGATATCTAGAGAACTAGGCTAATATTCCACATAGGAAATTGAGCGTAGTAGGATTTCACTAATTACCCGAGGAGGATTTAATGCTTAGAGGTCTAGAGGGTTGGCACTTCATTGTTTTGGCTCTAGTTTTTGTTTTGCTATTCGGCGCCAAGAAACTGCCAGATTCAGCACGTTCAGTTGCTAAATCTTTGAAGATATTCAAGACCGAAATGAAAGATGGCGACTCTAAAAAGAAGCTGCCAGAATCTGACGACAATTCCAAATCGGAATAATCCGGCAACTCAGGCTATTTCTTCATGAGCTCAAATGCTCGGATGCCGTTACTCGAGCATTTTCAGGAGCTGCGGCAAAGACTTTTTAAGTCTGCCGTCCTTATAACTGTCGGTGCATTCGTCGGTTGGTTCTACTACGACTTCCTAATAAACAAACTTGCGGCACCGGTATGTGATCTAAGCCAGGCTCAAACCTCAGGTAGTACCCACTGCGGCGTTCTTTATATAAACGGGGTTCTGGGTCCAGTAGATCTAAAGTTTAAGATCTCAATATTGATCGGTGTTCTTATAACTTCACCGTTCTGGATCTATCAGCTATGGGCGTTCATCACCCCAGCACTGCATGCGAAGGAAAAACGTAACTCAATTTTATTCGCGCTTTTTGCGATCCCATTTTTTGCAATCGGAGTAACCGTTGGCTATGTTGTCCTGCCAATAGCCGTGAAGGTTTTGCTTGGGTTCACACCCGGCACTTTATCCAATCTTGTCCGTTTTGATGATTACTTGAGTTTTGTAACGCAAATTCTTTTAACCTTTGGCGTTGCTTTTGAGCTTCCAGTTTTCCTAGTTGCCCTTAATCTTGCTGGCGTCATAAGAGGGCGCAGCATCCTTAAACCTTGGCGATATTCAGTATTTGGTATTTTGCTATTTGCAGCAATCTTTACTCCCACCGGTGACCCATTTACAATGTTGCTCTTAGGTGTTCCACTTACCTTGCTTTATTTCCTTGCAGGTTCAATCGCGCTTCTTGTTGATCGAAAGCGTGACAAAAAAACTACTGATCTAGAGTGAAGGCCATAGCAGTTGCAAACCCGAAGTCCGGAAGTGGGAGTGCGGTTGTACTTATGGAGAACCTACTAAAGGCAGCTTCCTTTGAGATAATTCCAATTTTGGAGAATTCCGCCGAGGATACGCGCCGAGAGCTGAGATCTCAGATAAATAAAACTAAACCAGACGTGGTAATTGCCATCGGTGGTGACGGCATAGTCCATCTTTGTATCCAGGAAATTTTCGATCAGGATATTGCTTTACACGTTATTGCTGCCGGAACAGGTAATGATTTCGCCAATACTACATACTTTGGCCTCGCCGATATAGACAAATCTATTACTCATCTTAGAAGTTATTCAACAGAGGTTATTGATCTTGGGATTGTGAAATCACGCGATGCACAGAAAGTATTCGTTCAGGTATTGAGTACTGGCTTTGATGCAATCGTTAATGAGCGAGCCAACAGAATTCGCTTTATTCGTGGTCGTGTCAAGTATACGATGGCAACACTTCTTGTTCTTGCAAGATTTAAGCCAATTGAATATGAGATTGAGATCGATGGAAGTTACCGCAAACTATCCGCAATGTTGATTTCCGTTGCCAATGGCCCAACGTATGGCGGGGGCATGCGCATATGTCCTGAAGCTGTCAGGGATGACCAGAAATTGGATGTAATAATTATTAAGCCAGTTTCAAAATTTGAGCTTTTGAGAGTTTTCCCAAAGGTTTTTAGCGGAGGCCATGTTGGACATTCGCAAATTGAATTCCACAAAGTGAGGGAGATATCACTATCAGCAAAGACTTTGGCATTTGCTGATGGCGAATATATATCCCAACTGCCGATAAAAGTGGCGATTGCAGGTTCACGCCTAAAATTGGTTACAAATCGATGACCGACTCACCAGCTCAAAGATTCGCGGCTGCCAAAGAACGATCACACCACCAAGAAACTTCAGATTTCGCGGTCACATTTCCATTTGAGTTAGATGAGTTTCAAATTCAAGGCTGTCACGCCTTAGAGTCAGGCAAGTCGGTATTAGTTGCGGCGCCAACTGGAGCAGGCAAAACAATAGTAGGAGAGTTTGCAGCACATCTAGCGTTGAAATCTGGAAAGAAGTGTTTCTACACAACGCCAATCAAGGCTTTGTCC
>CAIJOE010000178.1 GCA_903822245.1 uncultured Actinomycetes bacterium | reverse complement strand
GCGGCGGCTGCCAACTCCTTCTTATCATTTGCCGTTATCGCAGAGTTTCCAGTCTTAACTAACTCTGAAATATTTGCTAGCGCTGTTGGCACTGCCAAATCATCATTCATGGCGGCTTTGAATTCTGGCGTGAAGCTCTTGCCGATTTCACTGCCCAATATTTCAGCAGCCCGCAATAAGAAGCCCTCAATACGCCTGAAATTAACTGATGATTCTTCAAGTGCTTCAAAAGAGAATTCCAGCATTGAGCGATAGTGGGCTGAGCCTAAATACCAACGAAGCTCAATACCGCGAACCTTTTTAAGTAACTCTTGCACTTGCAGTGAGTTTCCAAGTGACTTAGATATCTTTTCACCACTGGTAGTAACCCAAGCATTGTGCATCCAAATATTTGCAAAGTCCCAACCAGCAGATTGTGATTGCGCAATTTCATTTTCATGATGTGGAAAAATTAGATCAAGCCCGCCGCCATGAATATCAAATGCTTCACCTAGATAGGCATGGGCCATAGCAGAGCACTCAAGGTGCCAACCAGGACGTCCTTGGCCCCAAGGTGTTGGCCATGAAGGATCACCAGGCTTTGCACCCTTCCAAAGGGCAAAGTCACGTGGATCTTTCTTATGAGTTAGGTCAGCATCTTCAGCTGGTTGCAGGTCATCTAGTTTTTGATTTGAAAGTGTTAGGTAGGAAGAAAGTGAGCGCACATCTAAATAAACATCACCATTGCCCGGTGCATATGCATGGCCGCGGGAGATAAGTAGCTCCATCAATTCAATCATCTGGGAAATATGTCCCGTAGCTCTTGGCTCATAGGTGGGTGGCAAAACATTTAACGCAGCATATGCATCTGAAAATGCTCGCTCATACTTCATGGCAACAGCCCACCAAGGAATTTGTTCGTGAACTGCCTTATGCAAAATCTTGTCATCAATATCAGTGACGTTTCGAATAAATGTAACGTCATAGCCAGATGCGATTAACCAGCGGCGCAAAATATCGAAATTAACACCAGATCGGATATGACCAATATGTGGTGGGGCTTGAACTGTGGCACCGCAGAGATAGATGCCAACCTTGCCGGAAATTAAGGCTTTGAAAGTACTGACTTTGCGATTAGCGGTATTAAATAGCTTTAGGTCAGTAGACATCAGAAAAGTTTACCTTTACTTACTTTCGCACATGAACGACAAGGGATGTGGCAATCGCGCTTAGACCCTTGCCTTCACCAGTAAATCCAAGGCCATCAGTTGTCGTGGCAGTTACTGAGACTGGCGCACCATTTAGTGCAAGAGATAACGCCTTGATTGCTTCGATTCTACGACCACCAATTCTTGGTTTATTGCCAACAATTTGTACAGAGACATTGTGGATTTCAAATCCAGCAGCGCTAATAATCGCAAGTGTTTCTTGGAGCATTTTACTTCCAGAAGCCCCGGCATACTCTGGGCGATCAACGCCAAAGTTAGAACCAAGGTCACCAAGTCCAGTAGCGGCAAAGAGTGAATCACAGATTGCATGAGCTGCCACATCACCATCGGAATGTCCATCAACACCTGGATGTCCTTCCCAAAGTAGTCCAGCAAGCCACATCGGTCTAAAAGGATCATCAGAGAATGCATGGGCATCACTTCCAACACCAACTCGGATATCAACTTGGCTACTTCCAATTAAATATTTGGTTGCAGTTTCTAAATCTTGCGCTGTGGTGATCTTTAGGGCGTGCACTTCACCTGGGATGGTTTTAACTGGAATGTTTAGATTCTCCACAAGAGCAGCGTCATCGGTGCCTTCAATTAGCTGAGCGTGGGCCCAAACTAGAGCTTCGCGGGTGAAGCCCTGCGGGGTTTGTACTGCGCGTAGTTTTGAACGATTTGGGGTCTTGCTTACATAACCCTTCTTATCAACTCGCTTGATTGTGTCGCTAACACTTAGTACTGGGATTACTGCCTTTTCACCAGAGATGAGTTCGGCAATTACTTTTTCAAAAAGGGCAGTTGATGCTAAAGCCCTTGCAGCGTCGTGGACCAAAACAAATTCCATATTTTCGCGCACGAGTGCCAGGGCCAGGCGAACTGACTCGGTTCTACTTTGCCCACCGGCAACGACTTCAACGCTTTCACCAAAAAAAGTACGGATCTGATTTACATAGGCAGCAGGGGCGGCAATGATTATTTGGGATGCAATAGGTGAAAGATTTGCCACCGCGTGCTCAATTAAGGTGCGCCCAACTAATTGGACAAGTGCTTTGGGTAGATCTGCGCCAAGTCTTTCACCACTGCCAGCGGCAGGGATGATTACGGCTGTGTTAGGAAGCAAGGACCTCATCTAGCATCACGCCGGCCTTCTCTTCATCTGTGCGTTCTGCCAGAGCTAATTCAGAAACCAAAATCTGCTTTGCCTTTGAAAGCATGCGCTTTTCACCAGCTGAGAGACCACGATCTAGATCGCGACGATAAAGATCACGAACTACTTCGGCAACCTTGATTACATCACCTGAAGCTAGCTTTTCTACGTTTGCCTTGTAGCGGCGAGACCAGTTTGTTGGCTCTTCGGTATATGGCTGACGTAGGACATTAAATACTCGATCAAGACCAGCTGAATCAACCACATCGCGAACGCCCACAAGATCAACGTTTTCTGCTGGGACTCGAACTGTTAAGTCGCCTTGGGCAACTTTTAGAACCAAATAAATTTTCTCTTCGCCTTTAATGGTCCGGGTCTCAATTGCTTCAATGAGAGCCGCCCCGTGATGGGGATAAACAACGGTTTCGCCGACCTTAAATGACATTAATTTGGCCTTTCGATAGGACCCAAGGATACCATTACCCAATGCCTCGCCAAAACTCGAAAAGTCAGCCAAAATCAATCGCTTTAGCCCTCCTAGCAGGTGCTCTTATTCTCACCCTTACGGGCTGCGCTAATGGAGCTGATGCGCCAACACGAATGATTAAGCAAGTAACTGATGGAGTTGAAGGCGTATCTGGTGATATCAAAGCAGCAAATGTTCTACTTGTTGCACAGGCAGATGGTTCTGCAGTATTAGTTGCAACAGTTGTTAATAACTCAAAGAGTACTGATTCAATTCTTAGCATTACTGCAAATGGAATTAATGGAATTACTGCGCCAATTGAATTACGCCCAGTAGCCCCAGCAATCTTTGCAGGCGATTCGGCAAATCAAAGCGCTAACTTTCCAGCCCTTGGTCTTGCAGCAAGTGCTCACGCAACTATCGAAATTACCTTTGCTAATGCTGCGCCAATTAAGCTAAATGCTTTGGTGCGCGCCCAAGATGGTATCTACGCAAATACAAATAAGTAATATTTAAGCTTCGAACTTATATCCCAGACCTCTGATGGTCTGAATAAATTCTGGCTCGGCTGGATCTTTCTCAATCTTTGAACGTAGTCGCTTTATATGAACATCTAGCGTCTTGGTATCACCAAAGTAATCTGATCCCCACACTCTGTCGATCAATTGAATACGGGTTAGAACGCGACCTGAGTTTCTTACCAAGAATTCAAGTAATTCAAACTCTTTTAATGGAAAAGAAACATCTTCGTTATTAATCGAGACCTTATGGCGCTCTACATCAATTCGAACTGGTCCGGCAGAGAGAATTCCATCAGTTGCTTGATCTTCCTCGCCATGGCGACGAAGTACTGCGCGAATACGTGCAACTAGTTCCCGAGATGAATAAGGCTTGGTCACATAATCATCAGCCCCTAGCTCTAACCCGACGACTTTATCTACTTCCGCATCTTTAGCGGTCAACATAATTATTGGCACTTGAGATTTGGTGCGAATCTGGCGACAGACTTCGGTGCCAGATAATCCTGGAAGCATTAGATCTAGCAAGATCAGATCGGCGCCTTGGCGTTCAAACTCGGCCACCGCAGCGGTGCCAGTATCGGCAACAACTACCTCAAAGCCTTCGCGGCCAAGGAGATAGGAAAGAGCGTCAGAAAAGGATTCTTCATCTTCAACTACCAGTATTTTCGTCATTTAGTTGGCCTCCACGGCGTCTTTGACTATCAAGGAACTAACTTCTTGCTGGGTGCTAAAAAGAGGTAGGCGAATTGTGAATGTACTTCCGGCCCCTTCCACACTCCAAACCGATATGTCACCACCGTGGTTTGAAACCACGTGTTTAACAATAGATAGACCAAGTCCAGTTCCACCAGTGATTCGCGAGCGAGCTGGATCTACGCGATAGAAGCGCTCAAAGATTCGCTCTAAGTCTTTCTCAGGAATTCCAATTCCCTGATCAGAAATGGAAATTTCACAAATTGCATCTACTTCTTTTACCGCAATTGCAACACGTGTGGAATCTGGGCTGTAGTTGATAGCGTTTTCAATTAAGTTGTGAATAGCCACAGTTACTTGATCACGATCACCATTTATTTGTGAATGATCATCATTCTTATATACCAAGTCAACATGTCTTGCTTCAGCATTTAGGCGAGATTGATCCATCGCCTCTTTAATACACTCACTAATAGAAAATGCTTGGGCTCGCTTTAGTGGATCATCATCTTGCAACCTTGAAAGGTTAATTATCTCCTGCACAAGTTCAGTTAGCCGAGAGGCCTCGGTCTGCATTCTGCTGGCAAAGCGTTTGATTGCATCTGGATCATCAGCTGCTCCTAGAACTGCTTCAGAAAGAATTGAGAGCGCGCCAATAGGAGTCTTTAGTTCATGTGAGATATTTGCTACGAAATCTCGTCGAATTGAATCAAGGCGTCGCATTTCAGAATCATCAAAGACCAAAATTACAACTAGCCCGTCATCACCAATTTTGGCAATTCGCACTAATAAATCATGGGTACCAACACCAAGTGGGCCGCGAGGCAATTCCATCGTTGCAACTTGAAGTTGATTGGAGCGACGAGCAGCTCTTACCAACATAAGCAAAGATTCGTTGGCTAGGCGTTGATCTTTTGTAAGGTTATATGTGCTAATCGCTTCTGATTGATAGATAACTAATTCACCAGTTGAGAGCACAATACTTTCAGCATCAAATAACTCAAGTAAATCAAGGATTGAAGGTGGCAACATGGCACTGCCTATTTGTTGGACTACATTTGATTTAAAATCAGCGCTATCGCTCTCGGCCACAACCTTGCCTCTAAGCCACGATTTGATCGCCATGTGCCTATCGTAGGAGAGAGTAGGAAGCCACCCTTACTGATACCCCCCGTTCAATGAGAAAAACCCAAACTTTAACCATTTGTTAAGGACTCGTTCACAGACCTTATGAGTGCCTATAACAAGACCCACTATTCTTCTCACTATGCGCAGCGCCTTTCACGACGAGTTAGATTCGATTAGCGCCAGCCTGCTTACGATGGCCGGGCTAGTCCGTGAGGCAATGAATGATGCGACCAAGGCCCTGCTTGAGGCTGACCTAACCCTTGCAGAAAAAGTTATCGCCGCCGATGAAGCAATCGATCAGATCCAACATGATCTAGATGCTCGAACCATTAATTTAATGGCTCGCCAACAACCAGTGGCATCAGATCTTCGCACCTTAGTCACCTCCCTTCGCATGAGCGCTGACTTAGAACGAATGGGCGATCTGGCTCACCACATTGCAAAGCAAGCCAGAATGCGTTTTCCAAATTGCGCAGTTCCAAGTGAGCTAACAACCACCATTACCAGCATGGGATCTGTCTCAAATGCTTTGATTAGCAAACTAACTGCTGTTATGGAACATAAGGACACAGTTCGTGCTCTTGAGATTGAAACTGATGATGATGAGATGGACACACTCCATCGCCAACTAATTGCTACCCTGTTAGAAGATAGTTGGGCCCACGGTGTTGAACCAGCAATTGATATGACATTGCTCGGCCGTTATTACGAGCGCTGCGCCGATCACGCGGTTTCTATTGCCCGTCGTGTTTATTTCTTAGTTACCGGCGAATACGCCGCCCCTGCTCTTTAATTGCACTGCAAGTAATCTTTATAATTTCTAATACCATTAAATAAATTGCTGCTGGAACTAAATCAACACTTCGTTTTAAAAACCAAGGTAGGCCATTTCGAAGTAGCCAGATAAATTTCTCTCCACTTGAACTCTCTACGATCTGTGCTGGTATTGGCAGATCAACTGGCCAACCTCGACCTTGCAAAATCGCTGCCATCTCTCTGGCTAGCAAATTATGCCCACGTGGGCCTGGATGCATTCGATCTATATGCCAGTTTTGTAGGTTATGAACATCTGGGATTTCTCTTGTCTTTATCAAAACCACATCTAATTCATTTGCAATCTGTTGATAAACCTCATTAACTGCATCCACGCGCCGGCGCAAGACTCGTTTTAGCAGGCGAGGAATTCGTAGAAGGCGATTGGGATCATGGAGTTCAAACATGATCACTTCAGTTCCTTTAGCCATTAATTCATCACAAGTGGAGCGCAGATTTTTGTAGAGATCTTTTGGATTAAATCCATTTCTAAGTAAGTCATTACCGCCAGCAATTACTGCGCAAATGTCGAGTTCCAGGTTTTTCACTAGTTGCAGCTGGGTGCTAGCAACCTCATCAGACTTTGCTCCAGGCCGGGAGAAATTTAAGTAATCAATATCCCATTGAAAACTTTCAGATAGGTAGTAGGCCCAACCGCGATGAGTCCCATCATCTGCCTGATCACCAGTTCCATATGCTGCGCTGTCCCCAATTACTGCGAACTTAACAACTGGACTACTCCTAGTTATCAACGCAGTTTGCACAGTTAGCTCGCTTTCAAGTGTCGATTGATATTTGCATGTGGAGTGCTGTGACCAACAACTGGAATTCCATGAACTTCTAACATTCGAAGCACACAACTATCCCATGGCAGTTGCTCTGCAACTTGCCGGGCCCTTTGACTAGCCGAATGTTGTTCGCAAAGTGACTCCACTGCGTTTGCAAATGAAATGTAATCATCACTTGCAACTGCTCCCGCTGGATTTAATGGGTCTGCTAAAAGTATTTCACCAACCGCACTTGAATGACTTGCAATTACTGGTGTTGCTGATGCCAGGGATTCTAGGGCGGCTAAACAGAAGGTTTCTAGTGGGCCAGGAGCTAGTGAGATATCTGCACAAGCAAGAATTGCCGAGACTCGATTGCGATCAGCAATATAACCAAGAGTATCTACTGGATAACCAAGGCAGAGATCACGAATTTTATCCCACATTGGACCTGTTCCTATTACTACTAATCTGGCATCAAATCCACGAGTACGTAATTCAATCAAGGTTTCAATACTGCGCTGCGGCTCTTTCTCTGGTGAAAGGCGACCAACGTGCACTAGTAAATACTTAGAGCCTTTAAGTAATTCATTTCGCAAAGCCTCTGAGCGCTTACTTGGATTGAAATTTACTAAATCAACACCCAAAGGCACTCGAACTAAGTTCGGGGTCTTTATTTCAATAAATTCGCGAGCAGCAAATGCTGTGGTGGTTATAACTTGATCAAAGGTGGAGGTCAGGCGCTTGTTATGCCAATTAACCAACTTGTTTCGAATAAAACCAGGTAGAGGTAAGAAACGCTTTGCCAAACCTTGTAGCGTCTCATGGCTAAATACCACTGACGGAATGCCATTTGCTTTGGCAAACTTTCCTACTTTATTTAGGGTAAAGCGATCTGAAACTTCAATTCGATCTGGCTCAAGTGCCTTGAGGATTTTAATTACCGTTTTACTGCGCTTAATTATTTGATATCCCCCGCTACCAGGCAAGATATAACTTGGAACCGTGATCTTCTTGCCATAGATCGTTTCTTCAAAGTAGAGGCGAGTTCCCGGAACGATATAGGTGAACTCGTGACCATACTTCTGATAACCCTTGCCAAGCTCATGGAGCGTGGTCTTTATGCCACCAGAGTTTGGCCCATAGAAATTAGCGATGTGTACGATCTTCACGCGACTATGCCCTCGATCTTCTTAGTAGTTAGCTCTGAGTAATGATTCATAAGTTGGGCATTTACTTTCTCCCACGTGCGAGACTCAACTGAAATACGAGAATTAATCGACATCTCTTCTCTATCTGAACGAAGTCGATAGTGAAGGACGGCTGCTTCTAATTCATCTGGGCGGTGGGTATTAATTACATAACCAGTAAATCCATGTGTTACTAAATCTGATGGGCCACCAGTTGGTGGCACGATGCATGGAGTGCCAGAGGCAAGTGCTTCTTGCACAGATTGGCAGAAGGTTTCATTTGGTCCCGGGTGAACAAAAAGATCTAGCGACGCATAAATCTCAGCTAATTCTTCCCCACTTTTAAAGCCAGTAAATATTGCAGTGGGCATTAATTTCTCAAGTTTTTCTCGGGCTGGGCCATCACCAGTAATCACTATTTGAATATTTGAATCTCTAGCTAAATACTTAAGATCATAAACTCGCTTTTCATTTGCCAAGCGACCAACATAGCCAACAACTAGTTTGCGCCCATTGGCACTTAGCTTCTTATATAAATCCGAGTTCTTGGCATCTGGTCTAAACAGATGTGTCTTAACACCTCGGCGCCAGAGGTATACGTTCTCTACGCCGTGAGCTTTTAGTTCATCACAGGCCCACCTTGAAGGCGCCAAAGTCCGATCCGTATTTGAGTGGATTCGGCCAACCATCTTGCGAAGTGAAGAGTGGGCAACGTTTAATCCATAGTGACTGGCAAAACCAGCAAGATCTGTTTGATAGACCGAGAGTGTGGGAATCCCCATCTTCTTACCAAGCTTTGCACTATATGAACCAAGTGCGAATGGTGAAGCAAGATGAATTAGATCTGGGGCATAACCATCAAATAAGTACTCCAACTTTCTAGTTGGCAGCGCTACTGGTAAGCCAATGGGCAAAATGCTTTGAATCGGAATTGATGGGATGGTTTTAACCCGAAATCCTAGGAACTCACTTGGAGTTTCTTCACCTTCAGGAGCGATGACCAAGGCGTCATGGCCAGCAGATTTAAGTGTTTCTAGGATGCGAAGAACCGAGTTCGTTACCCCGTTGACCTGGGGCAAGAAACTTTCGGTTACTACCGCCACCTTCATGAGAACAATATGACAAATCCCTTAAACCTAAACCCCTTATTGAGGTTAAGGTCAGTTGAAAGTCAGGTTAACGAAAGGTGCTTACTTCTTACCCTGATTTGCCACAGCGGCAATCGCAGCCTTTGCCGCGTCTGGATCTAGATACTCCCCACCTTTTTTAATTGGCTCAAAATCAGCATCAAATTCATATAGAAGTGGAATCCCGGTTGGGATATTTACCCCGGCGATATCGCCATCAGAGATGCAATCAATGTGTTTAACCATCGCACGAATTGAATTTCCATGAGCGGTAACTAGAACAGTCTTGCCCGCCGTTAAATCTTCCGTGATCTCACCAACGAGGTAAGGAATCATACGACTAACAACATCCTTCAAGCACTCAGTCTTTGGCATATCTGCGCCAAGTCCGGCATATCGAGGATCGTTGCTTTGTGAATACTTATCGTTCTCATCAATCGGTGGTGGTGGCACATCAAAGGAACGACGCCACAATTGGAATTGTTCTTCACCATATTGGGCCAAGGTCTGCGCCTTATCTTTACCTTGCAG